>NZ_JBFAXR010000032.1:0-71525 GCF_040680895.1 Streptomyces sp. NPDC051940
GGCTCCGCTTCGCTGCGCCGACGTGCGCCTGCGCCTTTCCAGCCTGTCCGGCGCCTGAGGACTGAGGCGCGCAGCGCCGAACCGCGCCGCAGGCGCCAGCGGACCCGCGCCGATGAGCGCGACCGGCACCGATTCCAGCCCGTCCGGCGTTTGAGGACGAGGCGCGCAGCGCCGACCGCGTCAGCCAGCGCAAGGCGACCTCCAGCCCGTCCGGCGCCTGAGGACTGAGGCGCGAAGCGCCGAACCGCGCCGCAGGCGCAAAGCGAAAGGCGAGGCCCACCGCAGACGCAACCACCCCCAGCCCCGCCGCCAGGCACCCGCCCAGCGCGACCTACACCAGAGGATCCGCACCCAAAGAATCGAGCACCGGCGGCGAAGGCCGCTGGGGCTTAGGCATGACGGCCGCCTCGGAGTGCCCGCCGCAGCCGTAGTCGAGGGCCACGACGTGGCCGTCCGCCGGGGAGAACTCGTTCGCGCAGACGCCGAAGGCCTGGCGCAGCGAGCCCGCGATCGGGACCAGGAACGCACACGTCATACACGCGGCAGGGGCCGCCTGGGCCATGGGCGTCTTCGGGCCGTACGACTCCTCCCAGCGGTCCGCCGCCGAGTGCAGGCCGTAGCGGGAGAGGACCCGGGCCCGCGCCATGCCGATCTCCTCGGCGACCGCCCCGATCTCCGCCCGGCGCGGCGAACCCGGCTCGGGTTCCTCGGGGGCGATCTCCGGCGCCGCGTTGGGCGGCGGGGTGTCCTCGCCGGAGACGCCGGGCTCCAGACGCAGGTCCTCCGCCTCCGTCGGCAGGAGGTCGCCGGGGCCCAGGTCGCCGGGGCGCAGGCGCTCGCTCCACGGCACCCACTCCGGCGCGAGCAGCGCGTCGGTGCCGGGCAGCAGCACCGTCTCGTCGAGGGTCACGACCTTCGCCCGCGAGGCGCGGGCCACGGTCACCGCCCAGCGCCAGCCGCGGTAGCCGGGCAGCGAGCACGCGAAGAAATGCGTGACGACCCGGTCGCCGTCCGGCTCGGAGGTCACGCCGAGGTGTTCGCCGACGACATCGGGGCCGGCCATCTCGACGGCCGCCTCACGCGCGAGCTCCACAGCCTCGGCACACAGGCGGTCCGGCGTACGGCTTCGCATCGCAGCACTCACAAGAATCGATTCTCTCGGTCAATAAAGGGCCGGGCCGTCCGTCTCGGACACGAAGCTCGCAGCGGAGCGGACCGGTGGGCCGCGTCGACGCGCGCGCTCCGCGACAGGCGGACAGCCCTTTCACCCTACCGGGCCTCCCGGCGCCGCGTGCCCTCCCGGGCCCCCGGACCGTGTCCGCATGCCCCACCCGGCCATGGTCCGCCCGGCCTCCGGACCCGCCCCGCCAGGGCCTTGAGCGAGCCCCACCCCCGTACGACACCGGCCCGGCGGGTTCGTGAAACCCGTCCGGACCACGCCCGGAAACCCGACCCCGTACCCACCCCACTCCCCTATCCGCGCGGCCCCAGCACTGTCCCGATCCCGCACCGGATCTTTCCCGTCCCATCCGATATCAGCCGCAGTGCGGCACTATGGCTGTCGTGGTGACCGAAAAGACCGGGACGGCAGAGAGTCACCCCCTGTCCCGCATCCGCCAGGCCGGGGGCGCCGTCGGACACGCCCTGGGGCGGTCCGTGGGCGGGACCGGGCGGCGGATCCGGCGGGCCACCCACGCGCAGGGCGCGGGCGAGTCGGGACTGGGCCGGCTGATCGAGCTGCACGCCGTGAACGCCGCCGGCGACATGATGATCACGATCGCGCTCGCCTCCACCGTGTTCTTCTCCGTGCCGACCGACGAGGCCCGGGGGCGCGTGGCCCTCTACCTGCTGATCACCATGGCGCCCTTCGCCCTGCTCGCCCCCGTGATCGGCCCCTTGCTGGACCGCGTCCCGCACGGCCGCCGCGCCGCCATGGCCGGGACCATGCTGGCGCGCGCCGTGCTCGCGCTCGCCATGGCCGGCGCCGTGGCCACGGGCTCGCTGGAGCTGTATCCGGCCGCGCTCGGCGTGCTCGTCGCCTCCAAGGCGTACGGCGTGGTCCGCTCCGCCGTCGTGCCCCGGCTGCTGCCGCCGCAGATCTCCCTGGTCAAGGCCAACTCCCGGGTCACCCTGTCCGGGCTGCTCGCCACCGGTATCGCCGCCCCGGTCGGCGGGCTGCTCCATCTGATCGGGCCGGGCTGGCCGCTGTACGGGGCGTTCGTCATCTTCGTCGCCGGGATGTTCCTGTCGTTCGCCCTGTCCCACGACGTCGACTCCGCGCGCGGCGAGGGCAAGGCGCAGCTGGCCTCCGGGGAGGAGGGGCCGCTGCACGTACGGCCCAAGCCCGGACTGCGGACGGTCGGGCCCGCCGTCCTGCACGGGCTGCAGGCCAACGCGACGCTGCGGGCGCTGTCCGGCTTCCTCACCTTCTTCCTGGCGTTCCTGCTGCGCGAGAACCCGCCGGGCGACCTCACCCCCGAGATGACCCTCGGCCTCGCCGTGGTGGCGGCCGGCGTGGGCAACGCGCTGGGCTCCGTCATCGGGTCCTGGCTGCGGGCGCGCCCGCCGGAGAAGATCATCGGCACGGTGCTGGCGTTCGCCTTCGCCGCCGCGATCTGCGCGGCCGTGTTCTTCGGGCTGATCGCGGTCGTCGCGCTCGCCGCGGTCGCGGGCATCGCCCAGTCCCTGTGCAAGCTGTCGCTGGACGCCCTGATCCAGCGGGACGTGCCCGAGCACGTGCGCACCTCGGCCTTCGCCCGCTCCGAGACGATGATGCAGCTGGCCTGGTGCGTCGGCGGCGGCATCGGCATCCTGCTGCCGCTGAACGGGGTCGCCGGGATGGCGACGGCCGCCTCGCTGGTGGCGCTCGGGGTGGTGGCGACCGTCCGGGGGCTGGTCACCTCCGCGCGGCGCGGCACGCCGCACCCGCGCGTGGTGTGATCACGGCGGGCGGGTAGCCTGCCACCCATGAGCACGTTCATCTCTCGCGGCATGGGCCGCCGCGTCGCCGCCACGGCGGCGATCGCAACTCTGTCCGTGGCCTTCCTCGCTGCCTGCGAGAAGCCGTCGCCGGTCGCCCAGCTGACGGTCAACGACAAGACGGTCACCGCGGAGGCGACCTGCTACAACGACGGCGACACGATCAAGCGTGCCGAGGTCATCAAGTGCCTGGCCAAGAAGAGCGGCCACTCGATCTCGATGAGCGAGCTCGACCAGCTGCGCATCGGCGTCGACCCCGAGACGGCGGACGACGGCTGGTACCTCTTCGCCAACGGCCAGCAGCTCTACCCGGACCGGATCGACAAGACGTACTTCCAGCTGAAGGGCGAGAACCTGCTCTTCAACCAGCAGGAGGGCGGCTTCGCCGACACCGTGCAGCTCCAGATCGTCCAGGCCGCCGACGAGGGCGGCCAGCTGAAGGACGTCAAGGGGATGTGGGACTTCAAGGTCAAGCGGGACTAGTCCCGCCGAGACGTCTTCAGGGGTGGCTGTGACCGAGACGCGTGTCCTGATCGCCACGGCCGTCGCCGCCGAGCGCGACGCGGTCGCGCCGGCGCTGGCCGGCCACTCCTCGTACGACGTGACCGCCGTGGGCGTGGGTCCGGCGGCGGCCGCCGCGGGCACCGCGCTCGCGCTGCTGGGGCCCGAGGGCCCGTACGACCTGGTCGTCTCCGCCGGTATCGGCGGCGGTTTCCCCGCGGCCGTGCCCGTGGGCGGGCTGGTGGTCGCCGACGCGATCGTCGCCGCCGACCTCGGCGCGGAGACGCCCGACGGCTTCTCCTCCGTCGCGGAGCTGGGCTTCGGGACCGTACGCCACGACCCGCCGGCCGCACTCGCGCGTGCCCTGGCCGAGGCCACGGGGGCCGTGTACGGGACGGTGCTCACCGTCTCCACCGTGACGGGAAGCGCCGCGGGCGCCGACGCGTTGCTCAAACGGCACCCGGGCGCCGCCGCCGAGGCGATGGAGGGGTTCGGGGTGGCCGAGACGGCTGCCCGGCTGCGGATCCCCGTGCTCGAGATCCGCGGGATCTCCAACGCCGTCGGACCGCGCGACCGGGACGCCTGGCGGATCGGCGACGCGCTGGCCGCCCTGACCCGCGCGGTGGCGGCGCTGCCGCCGGTGATCGACGCCTGGAGGGGACCTCACTGACATGGACCGGCTCAGCTTCGCCTACTCCCCCTGCCCGAACGACACGTTCGTCTTCCACGCCTGGGCGCACGGGCTGGTGCCCGCCGCCCCGGAGATCGACGTGACCTTCGCGGACATCGACATCACCAACGGCATGGCCGAGCGCGGCGAGGGCGACATCCTCAAGGTGTCGTACGCCGTGCTGCCGTACGTCCTCGACGAGTACGCGCTGCTGCCCTGCGGCGGCGCGCTCGGACGGGGCTGCGGACCGCTGGTGCTGACGCGCTCCGAGCGGGAGCCCGCGTCGCTGGCGGGAGCGCGGGTCGCCGTGCCCAGCGAGCGGTCCACCGCCTATCTGCTCTTCCGGCTGTGGGCGGCCGCCGAGGTGCCCGGCGGGGTCGGGGAGATCGTGGTGCTGCCGTTCCACGAGATCATGCCCGCCGTCCGCGACGGCAGGGTCGACGCGGGCCTGGTGATCCACGAGGCGCGCTTCACGTACCAGAACTTCGGGCTGCACAAGGTCGCCGACATGGGCGAGCACTGGGAGGACACCACCGGGCTGCCCATCCCGCTCGGCGCGATCATCGCGAAGCGATCGCTGGGCGCGGGCCTGCTGCGGCTCCTCGCCGAATCGGCGCGGGCGTCCGTACGGATGGCGTGGGACGACCCGGAGGCGTCGCGTGCGTACGTCATGGAGCACGCGCAGGAGATGGACGGGGCGGTGGCGGACCAGCACATCGGGCTGTACGTCAACGAGTTCACGGCGGACCTCGGCGAGGCCGGGTACGCGGCGGTCCGCGGGCTGCTCACCCGGGCGGCGGCGGAGGGGCTGGTGCCCCCGCTGGCACCGGACGCGCTGGTCCTTCCCTGATCCGGCGCCGGGGCGCGCGGCAAGCACGAAGGGCCGGGGGAACTCCCCCGGCCCCTGTCACTGTCCGGGTGCTCAGACGTCGAGCTGGTCCGCCACCGCGCGCAGCATGCCCGCGATCTTGCGGCCGTGGACCTTGTCGGGGTAGCGGCCGCGTTCCAGCTGCTGGGTGACGTTCTCCAGCAGCGTGGTCAGGTCCTGGACGATCGACGCCAGCTCGTCGGGCTTGCGGCGCTGCGCGGCCGCCACCGAGGGGGCCGGCTCCAGCAGCGTGAGAGAGAGGGCCTGGTCACCGCGCTGGCCCGCGACCACGCCGAACTCGACGCGCTGGCCGGGCTTGAGGGTCTCCACGCCGGCAGGCAGCACCGAGGAGTGGACGAAGACGTCGCCACCGTCGTCGCGGGAGAGGAAGCCGAAGCCCTTCTCGCTGTTGAACCACTTGACCTTGCCAGTCGGCAAAGCACTGTCCCTTCTCGACCTGCCCCGCACCCGCGCCGCAGTATTCCCGGTAACTACCCACTCGCAAGTTATCCCAAAGGCGCGCGGTCGTCATCAGACATAGGGGGCCGTGCGGCAGGCGGCCTGCCCGCCCTGGCCTACGCTTGCGATATGAGCACGCAGTCCCCCGCCGCCGGCGTCGCCGACCGGCTCGTCCGGATCGGCGCGATCGTCTTCGGCATCGGCGCCCTGGGCACCCTCGCCACCGTGATACCGCTGTTCACCGGAGCCGATCCGCTGCCGACGGCGGCGTATCTCGTCTCGATGCTGATGGGTGTCGGGTTCGCCCTCGCGCTCGGCGGGCTGCTGCTGCAGGCCCGCCAGTCACGGCGTCAGGCCCGGTCGGCGGAGTAGCCCGCCGCATACGTCTCCAGCCAGTCGGGGAAGGACCGCAGGTCCGGCAGGACCACGTCCGCCCCCTCCGTGCGCAGCTCGTCCTCGCCGCACGGCCCCGTGGGCACCGCCACGGACAGCGCGCCGGCCGCACGGGCGCCCCGTACGTCGCCGACGTGGTCGCCGACGTACACCGCCGCGCCCTCCTCGCGCAGGGCCTCCGCCTTCGCCTCCGCCCACAGCCAGCCGATCGTCGCGTCCGGCTCGATGCCGAGGTGCGCCAGATGCAGTTTGGCGTTGGGGGTGTGCTTCGCCGTCACCACGATCGCCCGGCCGCCGGCCGCCTGGACGGCGGCCACCGCCTCGCGGGCCCCGGGCATGGCGGGCGTCGGCCCGATCGCGTACTCCGGGTAGATCTCCCGGTAGCGGTCGCCGACCTCCGCGAGCCGCTCCTCGGGGAACCAGTGGGCGAGTTCGACCTCCAGCGGCGGACCGAGCCTGGTGACGGCGAGGTCCGCGTCGATGAAGACGCCCGTCTCCGCGGCCAGCGCCTGGTACGTGGCCCGGATGCCGGGGCGGGAGTCGATGAGCGTCATGTCCAGGTCGAAGCCGACCGTCAGCGGTGTGATCACCCGCCCATTCTGCCGCCCGGCGATCGCGGCGCGGCGACCCTCTAGACTTAGCCGAGCCTTACCTGATTTTGCTCTGATCGACTTTTAGGACGTACCGAATGCGCGCTCGGCGACTCGGCCGGCTCGCGGCGGCGTTCGCCGCCCTGCTGGCGGCCGTGCTGCTGAGCCTGGCCGTCGGCAGCCGGCCGATCGCCCCGAGCGCCGTCCTCGACGCGCTCCTGCACGGCGGCACGGACGAGGCCTCCCAGGTCGTACGGTCCCTGCGGCTGCCGCGCACGCTGATCGGCGTGCTGGTCGGCGCGGGCCTGGGCGTCGCGGGCTGCGTACTGCAGGGCATCACCCGCAACCCGATCGCCGAGCCCGGCATCCTGGGCATCAGCCAGGGCGCCTCGGTGGGCGTGGTGCTGGCCATCGCCTACGCCGGGGTGCACTCGCTGACGGGGTACGTGTGGTTCGCGTTCGCGGGCGCCGCGCTCGCGTCCGTCGCCGTGTACGCCATCGCCGCGGGCGGGCGCGGCGGGGCGACGCCGGTGAAGCTGGCGCTCGGCGGGGCCGCGGTCAACGCGCTGCTCGTGTCGGTGGTCTCGGCGGTCCTGACGACGAGGTCCGCGGCGCTGGACGAGTTCCGCTTCTGGCAGGTCGGCTCGCTGGCGGGCCGGGACGCGGCGGTCCTCGGGCAGATCTGGCCGTTCCTGCTCGTGGGGCTGGTGCTGGTGCTCTCCGTGGCGCGCGGGCTGGACGCGCTGGCGCTGGGCGAGGACGTCGCGAAGGGGCTCGGGCAGAACGTCGCCCTGGTACGGGCCGTCGCCGCCCTCGGCGCCACGGTCCTCACCGGGGCGGCGGTCGCCGCCGCCGGGCCGATCGCGTTCATCGGGCTCGCCGTCCCGCACGTCGCCCGGGCCGTGGTGGGCACCGACCACCGGTGGATCCTCGCCGTCTCCGCGCTGCTCGGGCCCGTGGTGCTGCTGGTGTCCGACACCGTCGGCCGGGTGCTCTTCCCGCCGTCCGAGGTCCCCGCGGGGGTGATGACGGCGCTCATCGGCGTGCCGTTCCTGGTCACCCTCGTACGCCGGAAGGCGGTCGCCGCGTGACGGCCCCGGTCGAGGAGCGGGTCCGTCCCGCCGGTTACGCGCTCGCCCGGCCGGGCCGGGCGTCCTTCCTCGTCCACCGGCGGGCCACGCTGGTCGCGGCCGTGCTCGCGGTCCTGGTGGCCGCGGCGGTCGGGGTGGCGCTGTGCGTGGGGGAGACGTTCGTCGCGCCGGGCGAGGTGCTGAAGGTGGTCCTCGGGCAGCCGTCGCCGGACGAGCTGGTCGTCGGCACGCTGCGGCTGCCGCGCGTGGTCACCGGGCTGCTGGTGGGCCTCGCGTTCGGCGCGGCGGGCGCGCTGATCCAGACGGTGGCGCGCAATCCGCTGGCCAGCCCCGACATCATCGGCGTCTCGGCGGGCGCGAGCGCGCTCACCGTGGGCGCCATGACGTACGGGCTGACGGACTACCGGACGCTGCCCTGGGTGAGCGTCGCCGGCGGGCTGCTGGCCGCGGCGCTGGTGTACGCGTTCGCCTGGCGGGGCGGGCTGCAGGCGGCGCGGTTCGTGCTGATCGGCATCGGCTTCGCGGTCGCCCTGCGGTCGGTCACGCAGCTCTTCCTCACCAAGGGCGACCAGTTCGTCGCCCAGCAGGCCAAGGTCTGGATGACCGGCTCCCTCAACGCCCGCGGCTGGGACCAGGCCAACCCGCTGCTGATCACCCTGCTCGTCGCCGTCCCCGCGCTGCTGTGGGCCGCGCGGGCCCAGCGCACGGTGGGGCTGGACGACGACACGGCGACCGCGCTCGGCGTGCGGCTGGGCCGTACCCGGCTCGGGATGGCGGTGCTCGGCGTGGTGCTCGCATCGATGGCGACCGGTTCCGCCGGGCCGGTGGACTTCGTCGCCCTGCTTGCCCCGCAGATCGCCCGCCGTCTCACCCGTACCGCGCAGATCCCGCCGCTGAGCTCGGCGCTCACCGGCGCGTTCATCGTCGTGACCGCGGACGTCCTGGCCCGCAAGCTGCTCGCGCCGACGGAGCTGCCCGTCGGGGTGCTCACCGCGGCCGTCGGGGCGCCGTATCTGGCGTGGCTCATCGTCCGCAGCCGTACGGGTGGCAAGGCGTGAGCTCTGTCCACCCCCGTCCTCCCGGAGTTGCCGCATGACCCGCCTCGAGGCCCGCGACCTCACCCTCGCCTACGACGAGCGGACCGTCGTGACGGACCTCAGCCTGAGCGTCCCCGACGGGAAGGTCACCGTCATCGTCGGGCCCAACGGCTGCGGGAAGTCCACACTGCTGCGCTCCCTCGGCCGGCTGCTCAAGCCCCGGTCGGGCGCGGTCCTGCTGGACGGCGACGATCTGCGGACCCTGCCCACGAAGCGGATCGCGCGGGCCGTGGGGCTGCTGCCGCAGTCGCCCGCCGCCCCCGAGGCGATCACCGTCGCGGACCTCGTGGCGCGCGGGCGGCAGCCGCACCAGAGCTGGTGGCAGCAGTGGTCGGCGGAGGACGAGCGGGCGGTGACCGAGGCGATGGCGCACACGGATGTCGCGGCGCTGGCGGACCGTCCGGTGGACGAGCTGTCCGGCGGTCAGCGGCAGCGGGTGTGGATCGCGATGGCCCTGGCCCAGGAGACGGATCTGCTGCTCCTGGACGAGCCGACGACGTACCTCGACATCTCGCACCAGGTGGAGGTGCTGGACCTGGTACGGCGGATGGCCGAGCCCAGTGAGCGCCGGCCGCAGGGGCGGACGGTGGTGGTCGTGCTGCACGACCTCAACCAGGCGTCGCGGTACGCGGATCATCTCGTGGCGATGAAGGACGGGCGGATCGTCGCCTCGGGGGCGCCGTCGGAGATCGTGACGGCGTCGCTGATGCGGGAGGTCTTCGCGCTGGAGGCGGTCATAGCGGAGGATCCGGTGACGGGCGGCCCGCTCGTGGTGCCGGGGCGGCCCTGGCACGGTTAGCGCTCCGCGCGGGGTGCGGTTTCGTGTGCCCCGGCCGGCGCCGCCCCGCGCCTTCGGCGCGGGGGTTGCCCCCCGCCCGCACGCCACCCGTTGCGGTGTGTCTTGCCTGACGCCGGCGCCTGGTTCGGGTCGGGTCCCGGGGTCGGCGCCGCCCGCGCCTTCGGCGCGGGATTGCCGCCACCCACATGCCACCCGTGACTGGCTGGCTTGCCTGACGTCGGCGCCCGGGTTCGCGTGGGGACCGCCGACTGCCGTCAGGCGTCCTCCGACGGGACGCGGCGGCGGGCGCGCCAGAGGAGGAACAGGGCCGAGGCTACCGCCGCTGTGCGGACCGCCCAGGGCAGGGCGTCGGTCAGGGCGTCGCCGAACGCGTCGTCCGCCAGGGGTTCGCCCCAGCGGCCGGCGACCCGGCCGTACAGCCAGACCAGCGCCAGCGTGGCCACCGTCGCCGGCACGCCCAGTGCCGCCCACTTGGCCTCCGTACGCGACAGGCGGCGCGAGCCGTACGCCATCAGCCAGCCCGCCAGCACCGCCAGGACCTGGCCGAGCACCGCGCCCGCGAGGAGGGCCGCGATCGCCAGCACCTCCAGCGGGCCGGAGGCGCGCAACACCCGGCCCAGCGGGCGCAGGCCGGGCGACCTGCGGGCGGGCGTCTCCGCCTCGTCGTCGTCCGCGTCCTCGGCGTCGGCCTCGTCCTCCGCCTTCTTGGCCGACGGCTCCTCGCCCACCGGGGGCCGCAGGAGTTCGGGGAGTTCGATGCCGCCGGTGAAGCCGGGCACGATGTCGCTCATCGGGCCCGGCTCGGACTGTCCGCCGAAGGGCCCGGCCTCGATCCGCCACCAGTCGTGGTCGGGCCGACCCAGCTCGTCCTCCCCCGCGAGATGCGGCGGCGACGCACCGGCCGGCGGCGGCGGTACGACGGGGGCCTCAGGCTCACGCCGCGGACGCGGCACCTTGCGCTCCAGGCCCGTGCGCGGCCGGGGCAGCCGCGCGGTCAGCCCCGTGGGCCTGGGGGGCTCGGGCACGACCTCCGGGATCGCCGCGCCGGGATCGTCCGCCGCGGCCTCGACGATGGCGCTCGGCGGGCCGAACCGCTCCAGGATCCGCTTCACCGCCGCCGCGGAGTGCGCCCCCTCCTCCGCCCGTACCCGGTCGATCCGCGTACGCAGCTGCGTCACCAGGCGCATCCGGTCCCCGGACGGCAGCGAGCGCTGCTGGGCGAGGTCGCCGACCTTGCTCAGAAAGTCGAGGACCAGCTGGTCGCCTTCGATGCCCACGATGTCCCTACGGGGTCTGCTAGTTGGGTCACGGGTAGCGTATCGGCTCCGCCCGGCCCCCCGCCCTGTCCTCCGATGCCGGACCGGCCGGAACACCGCGGTGCGACGCGCCCCGCCCGCGGCGATCGGCGCCGGGCCGCCCGCGATGCCCACGCGCGCCCGGGCCCAGGGCCTGTCTGGAGTTCCCCGTCGTCCGCGCGGAGCGCGCACGCACCGGGCGTCGGGGCGCAGGCGGGGAACTCCAGACAGGCCCTGGACCCCGTATCGTGAAGCGGATGAGCAGCCCACCGCCCCGGACGCTCGCGGAGGACCTCCGCGCCAGGCAGGACGACAGCCTCGCGGAGCTGCTCCGTGCGCGCCCGGACCTGCTGTCCCCCGTGCCGGGGGATCTCACCCAGCTCGCGACCCGGGCCGGCACCCGCGCGTCCGTCGTCCGCGCCCTGGAGCGGCTCGACCGGTTCGCGCTGCAGGCCGCCGAGGCCCTCGCCGTGGCACCGGACCCCTGTTCGTACGAGCGGCTGCTCACACTCCTCACCGGCGACGGGACCGGCGCGACCGGCGGCGAGACCGGCGCGACCGGCGACCAGCCGGACCACGAGGTCGAGCGCGCCCTGCCCGCCGCCGTGCGTGCGCTGCGCGACCGCGCGGTCGTCTGGGGCCCGGACGACCGGCTGCGCCTCGTACGGACCGCGCGCGAGCTGCTGGGATCCCCGTCGCCGACCGGGCTCGGGCCGCCCGTGGCCGAGGCCGTCGCCGGGATGTCGCCCGGCCGGGTGCAGGAGCTCCTGGCCACCGCGGGGCTGCCGCCGACGCACGACCCCGTCTCGGCGGGCGAGGCGCTGGCGGCGCTGTTCACCGGCCGGCGGACGATGAAGGCGCTCCTCGACGGCGCCCCGCCCGACTCGCGCGAGATCCTGGCCCGGCTCACCTGGGGCCCGCCCCACGGCACCGTCTCGGCCAACCCCGCCCCCGCCATCCGCTGGCTGCTCGACCGCGGTCTGCTGCTCCCCTCCGCCCCCGGCCACGTCGTCCTGCCCCGCGAGGCGGGCCTGTCCCTGCGCGGCGGGCGGGTGCACGCCCGCCCCGAGCCCGTGCCGCCGGCGGTGCCGCCCGCCGCGGAGCACGGCGCCGCCACCGTCGACGCGACCGGCGCCGCCCAGGCGCTGCTGGCCCTCGACACCGTCGAGGACCTGCTCGGCGGCTGGGAGACCGCCCCGCCGCCGGTGCTGCGCTCCGGCGGCCTCAGCGTCCGCGACCTCAAGCGCACCGCCGTGGCGCTGGACCTGCCCGAGCCGGTCGCCGCCTTCTGGATCGAACTCGCCTACGGCGCGGGCCTGCTGGCCTCCGACGGCGAGGCCGACGAGCGCTTCGCGCCGACCCCCGGGTACGACGAGTGGCTGGCGCTGCCCGCCGAGCAGCGCTGGGCGCAGCTCGCCGCGACGTGGCTGACCGCCACCCGTACGCCGGGGCTGGCCGGCGGCCGCGACGCGAAGGGGCGGGCGCTGTCCGTCCTGGGCGACGGGCTGGACCGGGGCGCCGCCCCGGAGATCCGGCGCCGGCTGCTGGAGCTGATGGCCGGGCTGCCGGACGGCGCCGCGGCGACCGCGGACGCGCTCCTCGCGCGACTGCGCTGGGAGCGGCCCGTACGAAGCGAGGAGGCCGCCGAGTCGCGGGCCCGGCTGGCGCGTTGGGCGCTGGCGGACGCCGAACTGCTCGGCGTGACGGGGCGCGGGGCGCTCACCGCGCAGGGGCGCGCGCTGCTGGGGGCCCCCGGCCCGCAGACCGCCGCGGAGGCCGCCGCCGCCGAGGCGCACGCGGCGCACGTGCTCGCGCCGCTGCTGCCCGAGCCGCTGGACCACGTACTGCTGCAGGCGGACCTGACGGCCGTCGCGCCCGGCCCGCTGCGGCGGCCGCTCGCGGCCACCCTCGGCGTACTCGCGGAGATCGAGTCCAAGGGCGGGGCGACGGTCTACCGCTTCACCCAGGAGTCGGTGCGGCGGGCGCTGGACGCGGGCCGCTCGGCGGCCGAGCTGCACGACTTCCTCGCCGCGCACTCGCGCACGCCCGTGCCGCAGCCGCTGACGTACCTCATCGACGATGTGGCGCGCCGGCACGGGCAGTTGCGGGTGGGCGCGGCCTCGGCGTACCTGCGCTGCGACGACGACGCGACGCTGAGCGAGATCCTCGCCGACCGCCGGTCGGCGGACCTGCGGCTGCGCCGCCTCGCCCCGGCGGTGCTGGTCTCGCAGGCGCCCCCGGACCTGCTGCTGGAGCGGCTACGGGACATGGGCTACGCCCCGGCCGCCGAGTCCCCCGAAGGGGCGGTGCTGGTGGCGCGCCCCGACGCGGTCCGCACCCCGCCGCGCACGGCTCCGGCACCGGTGCCGGACGGCCCGCCCCACCCGGACGACACGCTGCTCGCGGCGGCGGTACGGGCCATCCGGGCCGGCGACCACGCCTCGACGGCGGCGCTGCGGCCCGTCGGCGCGGCCCCCGCCGTCCCCCCGTCCGGCAACGGCGCACTCCCCCGCACGTCGGCCGCGGACACCCTGGCGGCGATGCAGGCGGCGGCCCTGACGGGGACGGCGGTGTGGATCGGCTACGTCAACGCCGACGGCGCGGCGTCGCAGCGGGTCATCGCCCCGCTGCGGGTGGAGGGCGGCTTCGTCACGGGCTTCGACCACACCGCGGACGAGGTCCGCACGTACCCCCTGCACCGGATCACCGGCGTGGCGGAACTGGCGGACTGAGCGCCTCCGGCGGGGGTGCGGCGAAGAAGACCCTGGGGGCTCCGCCCCCAGAACCCGCGGGCCGGGTGGTCGCGTAAGAGCGATGGGTCTCCCGCGGATCCCGGGGCGGAGCCCTCAGCCCCCGGGGGAGCCCGGAAGTTGCGCGAGAAGGATGAGTCCCACGGATCCCGGGGGAGCCCCAGACCCCATGCGAGCCGGGTAGCTGCCCGAGAGCGAAGGGCCCGGAGCGGCGTACGTGCTGGTCCGTACGCCGCGCGCATACCCCTGCCGGGTAAAGTCGCCGCAGGACACCGGATCTTGGAGGGGGACGGGTGGCTGACACCGGCGAGGGCGAGCCGCGGCAGAGCGTGACCATGGAGCTGTACCGGGAGTTGCGGTTCGGGGAGTCGGCCGCGTTCACGCGGGCCGCCGAGGCCGCCGGGCTGGAGGCGGCGGAAGCCGCCGCGCACCGGGCGGAGTTGGCGCGGCTCGGGCTGATCGAGGAGGCGCCCGGCGACGACGCGGTGGCCGTGGTGGGCCCCGAGGTGGCGCTGCGGCGGCTCATCCGGCGGGAGCAGCAGGCGCTGCGGGCACGGGAGCGGGAGTCGGCCGACGCGCACGCCGCGATCGGGGAGCTGGCCGAGCACTATCTGCGCAGCGGCGTCGCGCCGCCCGTCGACCGGTCGGTCGAGGTCGAGACCGAGGTCGCGACGGACCGGAAGCGGATGAAGCAGATCCTGGTGGAGATGAACGCGGGCCTCGTCGAATGGGAGGGCTCGATGCACCACCTGCCGCTGAAGGGGCCCCTCGAACCGGGCCTGCAGCGCGACGCGGAGTCCGTGGCGCGGGGCGTGCGGGTGCGCGAGCTCTACAGCCGCCGGCTCACCCGGGTCCCGTCCATGGCCGAGCACTTCGCCCGGCAGCAGGACGTCGGCGTGGAGGTGCGCACCGCGCCCGCCGTGCCGATCACGATGATCATCGGGGACGGGCACACCGTCCTGCTGCCCATCGACCCCGAGAATCCGCGCGTCGGGATGCTCGTCGTCCGCGCCCCCGCGCTGGTGCGCTCGTACGTCGCGCTGTACGAGTACTGCTGGCTCACCGCGACGCCCTACACCCGCGACGACCCCGGCGGCGAGGCGGAGATCTGGGCACGGCTGACCGAGCAGCACCTGACCGCCGTACGGATGCTGGCCGGCGGCGCGAAGGACGAGCGGATCGCCCGCGCGCTCGGGGTGTCGCTGCGCACCGTCAGCCGCATCCTGTCCGAACTCATGCAGGAGCTGGGCGCGTCGAGCCGGTTCGAGGCGGGCGTACGCGCCGCCCGCCTCGGCCTGCTCGACCCGGACGGGTCACAGCCCGAAGAGCGGGCCTGACGGCGCCTCGACGCGCGTCCCGGGGCACGGCGGGCGCAACGCCCCCGCGTCGACGGGCCGGACGGGTCGTACACCCAGCGTCGCCGCCAGCCGGCCGGCGCCCTGCGGCAGCAGCGGCCAGGACCAGCACGCCAGCGCCGACGCCACCGCCAGCTGGGCGGCCGTCGCGGCGGCGCGCCGGGCCGGATCGGTGAGGTGCGCGTTGACCGCGCCGAACTCCTCGGCCTGCGCGACCACTTCGTCCAGCAGCGCCACCGCCCGGCGCGGGGAGAAGCCGTCCGCGTCGTAGGCGCGGGCGAGGTCCGCCGCCGTCCGCTCCAGGCCGGCGCGCAGCCGCGGCCAGCCCGCGCCGCCGGGAGCGGCGTCCGGTACGCGGCCGCCGTACTCCGTGTGGACGGTGGTGAGCAGCGCGTCCAGCCAGCCGTTCCACCCGGCGGTCAGCCGGCCCCGGCTGTGGGCGAGTTCGCGGGCCCGGTGAGCGCGGGGGCGGCCCACCGGCCGGTACGCCGACACATGCCGACGCAGGGCGTCCGGGCCGACGGCGGTCACCGCGTCCAGCGCCCACAGCGGGCGGCCGGGGCCGGTGGTGTACGGCTCGGTGATGTGCAGCCGCCGCGGCAGCGGCAGCCCGGCCGCGCCGAGCAGGGCGGGGATGAGCACCGTGTGCAGGGCGGTGTCGCCGCGCGGCAGGAAGTGCACGGCGTGGTGCGGGCCGTCCTCGGCGATCGTCTCGGCCGCGACGAGATGGGACAGGGCGCGTTCGAGGGCGGTGGCGACGCGCTGCCCGCCGCCGGCACCGGCCGGCGCGGGCAGGCCGTACGCACCCGGCCGGGTGGCGGGCACCTCGGGCAGGCCGCCGGCCGCGAGCCGCCCGGTGAGTTCGGCGGCCAGGGGCGGCAGGTCCGCGGTCGCCCAGTGCGTCCGGAGCCGGTCGCCGAACGGCTCCAGGGGCAGCAGCAGCCCCGGGACCTGCTGCTGCTTGGGGATTCCGGCGCAGACCGCGCAGCGGGCGTCCCGCAGCTCGGCGGCCTCGTTGGGGCGCAGGCAGGCCGGGCAGGGCCCGGCGGGCGCGGCGCTGTCGCAGTCCGGGCAGCGGCCGGCGGCCAGCGCGCCGTCCAGCCAGTGGCCGCATGCCTCGCACAGCAGCCACGGGCGCGTCCGCTCGACCAGGGCGCCGTCCGCGTACAGGCGGCGGAACCACGCCTGCACCCGTCTGCGGTGGCCGGGGTCGCGCGCGGGGCGGGTCACCGCGTCCAGCCGGACGCCGGCGTGCCCGAGGTCGGCGGCGATGGCCTCGCCGAACGCCTCGGCGACGGCGTCGGGGCTGCGCCCGGTGCGCAGGGCGCGGGCGACGACGTCCGGGTGGTGGTCGTCGATGCCGGTGGTGAGGACGACGGGCCGCCCCTCGGCGCGCAGCCGCCGGGCAAGGACGTCGGCCGCCACGTACGGGCCGGCGAGCTGGCCGATGTCCAGCTCCCCGGCCGGTACGGCGGCCGCGGCGACGACCCAGGTGGACGACACGGCGGCGGGGCTGGTGGTCGGGGTCGGGGCGGTGATCGGGTGGACGGCCGGACGGTCGAGGGTGAGGTGGCCGGCACGGGCTGCCACAGGGTGCCTCCTGGTACGCGTGGTGCGGGATCGGATGCCGGCTCCGTACGGGCCCGCGGAGCCGGCGGGAGCGCTCCGCCGGTATCAGCGTCGCAGCCCTGTTCCCCGCGCGGCCAGCGATCACCGCTGCGTACCCCTGCCATGGCGTAACCACGCCAGGCCCGCGGCGGCGGTGCGGAGCCGCGCCCCGTACCGCCCGCCGATGCGCGACACTGGAAGCTTGGCCCGGTCCCCGCCAGGGGCCGGCGCACCCGAGTGCGAGGAGACGTACGTGACCGGTGGTGGACCGCTGATCGTCCAGTCGGACAAGACCCTGCTGCTGGAGGTCGACCACGAGCTCGCCGACGAGTGCCGCCGCGCCATCGCCCCGTTCGCGGAGCTGGAGCGGGCGCCGGAGCACATCCACACCTACCGGGTGACGCCCCTCGGGCTGTGGAACGCCCGGGCCGCCGGGCACGACGCCGAGCAGGTCGTGGACGCGCTGGTGAAGTACAGCCGGTACCCCGTACCGCACGCCCTGCTCGTCGACGTGGCCGAGACCATGGCCCGCTACGGGCGCCTCACGCTCAGCAAGCACCCGGCGCACGGGCTGGTGCTGACCTCGACCGACCGGCCGGTGCTGGAGGAGATCCTGCGGTCGAAGCGGGTCCAGCCCCTGGTGGGCGCCCGCGTCGATCCGGACACCGTGGCCGTGCACCCCTCGGAGCGCGGGCAGATCAAGCAGGTGCTGCTGAAGCTGGGCTGGCCC
Organism: Streptomyces sp. NPDC051940; assembly: GCF_040680895.1. NCBI lineage: Bacteria > Bacillati > Actinomycetota > Actinomycetes > Kitasatosporales > Streptomycetaceae > Streptomyces > Streptomyces sp. NPDC051940. Next base: position 17,186 of record NZ_JBFAXR010000032.1, read on the forward strand.
GCCGAGGACCTGGCGGGTTACGTCGACGGCGAGGCGCACCCGATCGAGCTGCACGAGAACGGCTGGGCGCTGCGGCCGTACCAGCGGCAGGCCGTGGAGGGCTTCTGGCACGGCGGGTCCGGTGTGGTCGTGCTGCCCTGCGGCGCGGGCAAGACGCTGGTGGGCGCGGGCGCGATGGCGGAGGCGAAGGCGACGACGCTGATCCTCGTCACCAACACCGTCTCCGCGCGGCAGTGGAAGAGCGAGCTGATCAAGCGCACCTCGCTCACCGAGAGCGAGATCGGCGAGTACAGCGGCGCGAAGAAGGAGATCCGGCCGGTCACCATCGCGACGTACCAGGTGCTGACGACCAAGCGGAAGGGCGTCTACCCGCATCTGGAGCTGTTCGACTCCCGCGACTGGGGCCTGATCGTCTACGACGAGGTGCACCTGCTGCCGGCGCCGGTCTTCAAGTTCACCGCGGACCTGCAGGCGCGGCGGCGGCTCGGGCTGACCGCGACGCTCGTACGGGAGGACGGGCGCGAGTCCGACGTCTTCTCGCTCATCGGGCCCAAGCGCTTCGACGCGCCGTGGAAGGAGATCGAGGCGCAGGGGTACATCGCGCCGGCGGACTGCGTCGAGGTACGGGTCAACCTGACGGACAGCGAGCGGCTGGCGTACGCGACGGCGGAGACCGAGGACAAGTACCGCTACTGCGCGACGACGGCGACGAAGCGGAACGTCGCGGAGGCGCTGGTCCGCAAGCACGCGGGGCAGCAGACGCTCGTCATCGGCCAGTACATCGACCAGCTCGACGAGCTGGGCGAGCACCTCGACGCGCCCGTCATCAAGGGCGAGACGTCGAACGTGCAGCGGGAGAAGCTGTTCAACGCCTTCCGGGAGGGCGAGATCAGCGTCCTCGTCGTGTCGAAGGTGGCGAACTTCTCCATCGACCTGCCGGAGGCCACGGTCGCCATCCAGGTCTCCGGCACGTTCGGCTCGCGCCAGGAGGAGGCCCAGCGCCTCGGCCGGGTGCTGCGGCCGAAGGAGGACGGGCACCAGGCCACGTTCTACTCGGTGGTCGCCCGCGACACGATCGACCAGGACTTCGCGGCCCACCGCCAGCGCTTCCTGGCGGAGCAGGGCTACGCGTACCGGATCGTGGACGCGGACGAGGTGCTCGGGAGCGCCTGAGCGCCCGGGCCGCGGGCTGAGCGCCTGACCGCCCGGGCCGCGGTCTGAGCGCCTGACCGCTCAGGCCGCCGTCCGGTGCCGCTCCTCGTGGCGGGGGCGCTCGCCGTCCGTGTACTCCCCGAGGAGGACCACGCTGAGCGCCGCGCCGCCGAACGCCTTCACCGCGCGCAGCGCCGAGGAGGCGCGGTGGCGGAGCAGGCGGGCGGCGACGGGCGCCAGGGGCTGGGCCGTGTCGTAGCTGGGGGCCTGGTGGGGCATCGTTGTGCTGCTCATACGTCAAGGGTCCGGCGGATCGGCCCGGAAAACGTCGGTCCCCGGGCTGATCCGTATCTCCCCCGGTGTATGACTTCCGGGGGACTTCCCTCCCCTACGAGGGGGAGGGGCGACCCTGATATGCGGCGCATAAGGGGACGGCGGACGGCCCGGCCCCGGGGAAAACCGTTCGCCTCCGCGTAACCCGCCCGCTAGACTCGCCCGTCTGCCCCGCGCTCGCCGGCCGTCGCCGCGAGTGCCGCCGGCCGGACGGAAACCGGCCGGGACGCTCCCCCAAGCTCTCCGCTTCGCTCCGAGCAGGGGGTGCCCCCAGATCGCAAGCCGTTCCCTGGCCGCACCGCTGTCTTCGACGCCCGGTGCCGCTTCGTCCTGCGTACGCCCGGAGGCACCGTCTTTCCATGTCCACCACCGATCCGCTCCAGCGTGAACAGACCCATCTCACCGAATCCCGGGCCGCCCTGCGCGCCATGCGCGCCGACGTCGAGGCCCTCGACATCCGCGACGTCACCGCGAACTGGGTGAACGCCGAGGTCCTGCAGTCGGAGATCGACGCCCGGATCAAGGCGCTCGCCGACCTCGCCGGCACCCCGCTGTTCTTCGGCCGCCTCGACTATCTGCACGCGCCCGGCGCGGAGCAGGCCGAGGGCGCCGAGGGCGAGCGCTTCTACATCGGCCGCCGGCACGTGCACGACGCCGACGGCGACCCCATGGTCATCGACTGGCGGGCGCCCGTCTCGCAGCCCTTCTACCGCGCGTCGAAGAACGAGCCGATGGACATCGCGCTGCGCCGCCGCTTCGGCTACACGGGCGGCGACCTCTCGGCGTACGAGGACGAGCACCTCACGGACCCGGCGGAGGCCGCGCAGTCCTCGAAGCTGCTGCAGCAGGAGATCGAGAAGCCGCGCGTCGGCCCGATGCGCGACATCGTCGCCACGATCCAGCCCGAGCAGGACGAGATCGTCCGCGCCGGCATCGGCGGCACGGTGTGCGTGCAGGGCGCGCCCGGCACCGGGAAGACGGCCGTGGGCCTGCACCGGGTGGCGTACCTGCTGTACGCGCACCGCGAGCGGCTCGCGCGTACGGGCACGCTGGTCGTCGGCCCGAACAAGTCCTTCCTGCGCTACATCGAGCAGGTGCTCCCGGCCCTCGGCGAGCTGGAGGTCAAGCAGGCCACGGTCGACGACCTGGTGGCGCGGGTGGAGGTGCGGGGCGCGGACTCCGCCGCCACGGCGCTGGTCAAGGGCGACGCGCGGATGGCCCAAGTGCTGCGGCGGGCGGTGCGCTCGCACGTGACGATGCCGGCGGAGGGCGTCGTGGTGGTGCGCGGCTCGCGGCGCTGGCGGGTCCCGTCGTACGACCTGGAGGGCATCGTGCGCGAGCTGCTGGACCGCGACATCCGCTACGGCGCCGCCCGCGAGGCGCTGCCGCAGCGGATCGCGCACGCGGTGCTCGTACAGATGGAGCGCGCGGGGGAGGCTCCGGACGACCGGGTGCAGGACGCGGTGGCGCGCAACACGGCGGTGAAGGCGGCCGTCAAGGAGATCTGGCCGCCGGTGGACCCGGCGAAGCTGGTGCTGCGGCTGCTGTCCGACGCGGAGTTCCTGGCGGAGCACGCCGCGGGGGTGCTGAGCGAGGACGAGCAGAAGCTGCTGCTGTGGTCGAAGCCGGCGCGGTCGGTGAAGTCGGCGCAGTGGTCACCGGCCGACTCCGTGCTGATCGACGAGGCGGCCGATCTGGTCGAGCGGACGCCGTCGCTGGGGCACGTGGTGCTGGACGAGGCGCAGGACCTGTCCCCCATGCAGTACCGGGCGGTGGGGCGGCGGTGCACCACCGGCTCGGCGACGGTGCTCGGGGACATCGCGCAGGGCACGACGCCGTGGGCGACGGCCTCGTGGGAGGAGGCGCTGGCGCATCTGGGCAAGTCCGGGGCGCAGGTGGAGGAGTTGACGACGGGCTTCCGCGTACCGCGGGCGGTCATCGCGTACGCGTCGAGGCTGCTGCCGTCGATCGCGCCGGGCCTGCGGGAGGCCACGTCGATCCGCGAGTCGCAGGGTGATCTGGTGATCCGGCCCGTCGCCGCGGACGAACTGGACCTGGCGGTCGCGGAGGCGTGCGTCCGGGCGCTGGACCACGAGGGGTCGGTCGGCCTGATCGCCGCGGACGCCCGGTGCGCGCAACTGGGCGCGGCGCTGGACGAGCTGGGGCTGCCGTACCTCTCGCCGGGCGAGGAGACCTCGGCGTCGGCGCGGCTGACGCTGGTGCCCGCGTCGCTGGCGAAGGGCCTGGAGTACGACTACGTGGTGCTTGACGACCCGGCGGCGATCGTGGACGGTGAGCCCGACGAGCGCACGGGCCTGCGCCGGCTGTACGTGTGCCTCACCCGGGCGGTGTCCGGGCTGACCGTGCTGCACGCGGCGGAGCTTCCGGAGCCGCTGGCGGCGTGAAGACCGTTCCCCCCACTTTCCACTATGCCTGACCGGGCGCCGGGATACATCGGCCGCTGAGCCGATCTTCTCCGGCGCCCGGACTGCCACACTCCCGGCATGACTTCACCTGCGGCGGCTGCGGCCGGAACCTGGCAGCTCGGTGATCTGGCCGTCAACCGGATGGGCTTCGGCGCGATGCGCCTGACGCACACCTCGGACGGCACGCCGCTCGACCGGGACCGGGCGGTCGGCGTGCTGCGGCGGGCGGTGGAGCTGGGCGTTGACCATATCGACACGGCGGCCTTCTACTTCTCCTCGCTGCGCTCGGCGAACGAGCTCATCGCGCGGGCGCTGCACCCGTACCGGGACGTCGTGATCACGACGAAGGTCGGCCCGGGGAAGGACCCGGCGGGCAACTGGCTGGGGATGGCGCGCCCCGACCAGCTGCGCGGCCAGGTGGAGGAGAACCTGCGGCAGCTGGGCCGCGACCACCTCGACGTGGTGAACCTGCGCCTGTACCGCCCGGGGGAGTCCCTCGCGGAACACTTCGGCGTGCTGGCGGACCTGCGGGCGGAGGGACTGATCCGGCACCTCGGCATCTCCAACATCCGCCCGGAACGGCTGGCGGAGGCGCAGGCGATCGCGCCGGTGGTGTGCGTGCAGAACCGCTTCGGCGTGGGGGACGCGGACTGGTCGCGCGAGGTGCTGCGCCTGTGCGGCGCGGAAGGGGTGGCGTTCGTCCCGTACTTCGCCGTCGCCGGCGAGGGCAAGGAGGCGGGTGCGCCGGCCCGGGACCTCGACGCGGTACGTCAGGTGGCGGACTGGCACGGCGCGTCCCCCGCCCAGGTCCGCCTGGCGTGGTCGCTGCAACAGGGCCCGCACGTCCTGGCCATCCCCGGCACGGGCAACCCGGCACATCTCGCGGAGAACGTGGCGGCGGCGGCTCTGCGGCTGGCGAAGGAAGAGGTGGCGGCGCTGGACGGGGTGTGACGCTCCCCGCCCTCAGCGACGGGCGTTCAGATCGATGTCGATGTCGTACGGGGCGCTCAACTGGAGGCGGTCGCGGTGGATGCCGGTGAGATGGTAGGAGCCGTTGGCCGGGTCGAGTTCGTAGACGTAGACGACGGGCTTGCCGCGCTTGGATTCGACTCGCCAGAGGTGCGGGATGCCGGCCTTGGCGTACTTCAGGGGCTTCGTCTCGCGGTCGCGAGCCTCTGAATCGCGTGAGACGACCTCGACGACGAGGAGCACGTCTTCCGGAAGCAGCGAGGTCTGTTCGGGACCGGTGTCGGCCTCGGCTCGTGCCACCATCAGATCGGGCTCGGGGCGCTGCTGCTTTCTGAGAGTGACCGTCATCTCACGGACGACGTCCAGATCGTCCGGGAGAGTCCGCAGCAAGCCGCGTTCCAGCACTCGCATCGTCAGCATGTGGAATCGGGCTTGCGGGCTCACGAAGACAAGGCTCCCGTCGATCAGCTCCGTATGCGGAGGCAGGTCGGGGAGCGTGTCGAGGTCGTCGGCGGTCCAACCGCCGTCAGGCGGCATCGGCCAGTCGTGTTGCTCACGCTTCGGTGCGACGCTCATCGCAGGTGCTCCCATGCGCAGGATCCTTGCCGACACAGCCAGCGTACCCACCGCAGATGCGGATCTTGCCACCGAAACTGGTGAACGAGCATCCCGCATTGACGCCTGCGCCCGTGCTACAGCAGGAAGTCCAGCCGCCCCCGCAGCTCCCCCGCGGAGCGGAAGTGCAGCGTCTGGAGGCCCAGTGACGCCGCCGCCTCGACATTCTCCAGCCGGTCGTCGACGAACAGGCACCGCTGCGCGGGGACGCCCGCGCGGGAGACCGCGATCTCGTAGATGCCGGGGTCCGGTTTCGCTATCCCGACGCGGGCGCTGCTCACCACCTCGTGCGCCAGGTCCGACAGGCCGAGGGCGGCGAGGTCCTCCTCGACCCGCAGCGTCGCGTTGGTGACCAGCACGAGCCGCAGGTGCGTGCGGGCCGCCCGGAGCAGGGCGACGACCTCCTCGTCCGCGTGGAACGGGGAGGAGGCGAAGGCCGCCCCTAGTTCGCGGGCCACGGGCGCGGGGACCAGCCCGGTCAGCGCCGCCGCGACGGAGTCGGCCCACTGCTCGTGGGTGATCCGTCCGAGCAGCGCGGGCAGGTCCTGGTCCGGCGCGAAGGCGGTCTTCGCCGTCGTACCGGGCGCGAGGCCCGCCGCCTCCTCGAGGGCGAGGATGGGCGACATGTCGAAGTAGCGGATGACGTTGTCGAGATCGCAGAGGATCGCGTCGAACGGGCGCTCGGTGGTGATCGTCACCCGCCCATGGATAGCCGAGGAAGGCCTCAGCCGTCCACCAGTGCCCGCCACTCCGCGACCGCCGCCTCGTCGACCGGCGCGTCCCAGCCGTGCGGCCGCACCGCGCCGCCGACGTGGAAGGCGTCCAGGCCCGCCGCCCGCAGCACCGGTACGTGCTCAACCTTCAGGCCGCCGCCGACCAGCATCCGCGGCTCGTACCCGGGCTCCCCGGCGGCCGTCCGCGCGGCCTCCGCACGCAGGACGTCGAGGCCGGAGGGGACGCCGGCGGCCGAGCCGGCCGTCAGGTACGTGTCCAGCCCCGGCAGCCCCGCGAGCTGCTTGCGCAGCACGTCGCGGTCCGCGGCGCGGTCGATCGCCCGGTGGAAGGTCCAGCGGCAGCCGTCCACGGCCTGCGCGAGCGCGGTCACCGCGGCGAGGTCGGGGGCGCCGTCCGGGGTGAGGAAGCCGAGCACGAACTCGTCGGCGCCGGCCGCCCGCAGCCGCTGCGCCGTGGCGCACAGGGCGTCGACGTCGCCCGCCGCGAAGCCGTCCGTGGCGCGCAGCATCACGCGTACGGGGATGTCCACGGCGTCGCGCACCGCGGCGAAGGTCTCCACGGCGGGGGTGAGCCCGTCCGCGGCCATGTCCGACACCAGCTCGAGGCGGTCGGCACCTCCGGCCTGGGCGGCTGCGGCGTCCGCGGCGTCGAGCGCGATGACCTCAAGGATTGCTGGTCTAGACATGTCGTACAGGGTGCCACATCGGTGATCCGGGGGGACCCCGCGGGCACAATGGCACGCATGGCAGAGGCGAACGGACCGCACCCCGCTCACGACCAGCTCCGCGACCGGTGGCTGGACACCGTCCGCGCCTGGCCGTCGGCCGACCCCGGCGCGTACGCCGACGAGCTGCTGCGCCGCTGGGCGGAGCCGCACCGGCGCTACCACACCACCGACCATCTGATCGCGGTCCTCGACCGCGTCGACGAGATCGAGGAGGCCGGCGCGTACGCCGCGAACCCGTCCGTCGTACGGCTGGCCGCCTGGTTCCACGACGCGTACTACCGGCCGGACCGCAGCGAGAACGAGGAGCGCAGCGCCCGCCTGGCCGAGACGGCCCTGGAGCAGCTGGGGCTCCCCGCGCGGGACGTCGCCGAGGTCGCCCGCCTCGTCCGCCTCACCATCACCCACGACCCCGCCGAGGGCGACCGCGACGGCGAGGTGCTCTGCGACGCCGACCTCGCCGTGCTGGCGGGCGCGCCGGAGGCGTACGCGGCGTACGCGGCCGCCGTGCGCGAGGAGTACGGGTTCGTCCCGGACGACCTCTTCCGCGCCGGGCGGTCCGACGTACTGCGCCAGCTGCTCGGGCTGCCGAGGCTGTTCCGTACGCCCTACGGAGCCGCGCACTGGGAGGCGCGCGCCCGGCACAACCTTCAGACGGAGCTGGAGCTGCTGGGCGCCGCGACGGCCTGAGCCGAGGAGCGGGCGACCACGCGCCCGCTACCGTGCCGCACCTGCAGCGCGACGCCGGCGACGCCCGCCGCCGCGAGGGCCGCGCCCGTCCAGGCGGTCGCCGGGTAGCCGAGGCCGGCGCTGATCACCAGGCCGCCGAGCCAGGGGCCGATGGTGTTGCCGATGTTGAAGGACGAGGTGTTGGTGGCGCCCGCCAGGGTCTGCGCCTCGTGGGCGACGTTGAACATCCGGGCGTTCAGGGCGGGCGCCGTCATGAACGCCGTCACGCCGAGCAGTCCGGTGAGGACGACGACCGCCACCGGGTACTCGGCGAGCAGCGCCACCAGCGCCAGGACCACGGCGGAGGAGGCCAGTCCGGCGTACATCGTGGCGAAGAGGTTGCGGTCGGCGATCCGGCCGCCGATGACCGTACCGATCAGCGCGCCCACGCCGAACAGGCCGAGGACCATCGGCACCCAGCTCTCGCTCAGCCCGGAGACGTCGGTGAGCAGCGGGGCGAGGTAGGAGAAGAAGGAGAAGGTCGAGGCCGCGAAGAGCGCGATGGTCACGAGGACCAGCCACACCTGCGGGTTGGCGTAGATGCGCAGCTCCTCGCGCAGCCGCGGCGGCTCGGCCGGGACGGGGACGCGCGGGACGAGGGCGAGCACGCCGGCGATCGCCACCGCCGTCATCACGGCCACCGCCCAGAACGCCGAGCGCCAGCCCCACAGCTGGCCGAGGACCGCGCCGCCGGGGACGCCGACGACGTTCGCCACGCTCAGCCCGCCGATCATGATGGCCATGGCCTTGGCACGGGCGCCGGTCGGGACCATGGAGATCGCCACGGCCGCGCCCACGGCCCAGAAGCCGGCGCAGGCCAGCGCGCTGAGCACGCGGGTCGCGAAGAGCACGGCGTAGGAGTCGGAGAGGGCGGCGATCACGTGGCCGATGCCGAAGACGACCAGCAGGCCGGTCAGGGTGGTACGGCGGGGCAGGCGCAGGGTCGCGCCCGCGAGCAGCGGGGCGCCGATCACCATGCCGATCGCGAAGGCGGAGATCAGCAGGCCGGCGCTGGGAATGGAGACGCCGAGGTCGCCGGCGACCTCGGGAAGCAGCCCGGAGAGCATGAACTCGCTCGTCCCGAGTGCGAAGACGCTGAGGCCCAGCACATAGACGGCGGCGGGGACGCGTGCGGCCCCGGGGGGCGAGGAGGGTGCGGGCATGAACGTCTAAACAGGCCGGGACGCCGCACGTATTCCGGCTGTGACGGCGGTCACGTGCCGTTCTTCCTGCGGCGCAGGCCCGCCGCGGTGAGGCGGGTCACCAGCTCGCGGGAGCGGACCTCCGTGGCGCCGAGCGCGACGGCGTCGGCGTAGCGGGTCGACGGTATGTCGTAGTGGTCGCGCTCGAAGGCCCGCTCCGGCACGCCTAGGCGCTCCGCGAACGCGTGCAGTTCGGCCAGCGACTCGTCGCTGACCAGGTGCGACCACATGCGGCCGTGGCCCGGCCAGTCGGGCGGGTCGATGAGGACGGTCACCGGACGCTCACCCGTCGTCGGTCGTACGCACGCGGAGTAGCTGGCCGACGGCGGCCACGGCCGTACCCGTCTTGCCGCACACCCAGTGCGGGTCGGCGCCCAGCTCGGGCTCGACGGCCAGGGCGTGCGGGCCGCCCTCGTCGAGGTCGGCGCAGACGGGGCACAGCGGCCAGCGGCCGTACTTCGCCAGCAGCGCGTCCTGCACGTCCTGCGCGACCAGCCCGGCGACGAAGTCGGCACCCTTCGGCCACTGCTCGGCCCACCACCGCCGATGGCTGACGGAGTCCTCCAGCAGCGATACGACATCGGGTCCGGCGACGTCGCCGGCGCCGAGGTCGGCCAGCACGAGCGCCCGCGCCAGATGCAGCGCCTGCTCCAGCCGGGGCCCCTCGGCGCCTGCGGAATCATTGGTGGTATCGGGCTCCATGGCCCCATTGTCCCCCATGCCCGCGCCGGGGGACCGGCCCGTGCCCGGACCCCGGGCCACACCCCCGGGGGCTTGACGACCCCCACGTTTCGAAAATATCTTTCAGGTGTGAGCTACAGCGTGAAGGAAACTTTCACCCCCCAGGCCCCCCAGCCGCACCACCGGGACACCACCCCGCCCGCCCCCGCCGCGCTCGCGGCGAAGGTGCGGACGGTCGCCCCGTCCATGACGCGCTCGATGCAGCGCGTCGCCGAGGCCGTCGCCGGGGACCCCGCCGGCTGCGCCGCGCTCACCGTCACCGGCCTCGCCGAGCGCACCGGCACCTCCGAGGCCACCGTCGTACGCACCGCGCGCCTGCTCGGCTACCCCGGCTACCGCGACCTGCGCCTCGCGCTCGCCGCCGCCGCGGCCCAGCAGGAGGCCGGCCGCGCCCCGGCCGTGACCGCGGACATCGCCGTGGACGACCCCCTGTCCGACGTCGTGGCCAAGCTCGCCCGCGACGAGCAGCAGGCCCTCGCCGACACCGCCGCCGGCCTGGACCCGGTCCAGCTGGAGGCGGCCGTCGCCGCGATGACCGCCGCCCGCCGCATCGACGTCTACGGCATAGGCAACTCCAACCTCGTCGGCCAGGACCTGGTGCACAAGCTGCTGCGCATCGGCTCCATCGCGCACGCCCCGGCCGACCCGCACCTCGCGGTCACCAACGCCGTACAGCTGCGCGCCGGCGACGTCGCGATCGCCATCACGCACTCGGGCCGCACCGCCGACGTCATAGAGCCGCTGCGGGTGGCCTTCGACCACGGCGCGACGACCATCGCCATCACCGGCCGCCCCGACGGCCCGGTCGCCCAGTACGCGGACCACGTGCTCACCACGTCCACGGGCCGCGAGAGCGAGCTGCGGCCGGCGGCCATGTCCAGCCGTACGGGACAACTGCTCGTCGTCGACTGCCTCTTCATCGGGGTGGCGCAGCGCAGTTACGAGCGCGCGGCCCCGGCCCTCGCCGCCTCGTACGAGGCGCTCGCCCACCGCCACAGCCCGGGCGGCCGCCAGCGCCACTGAACGGCGGGGCCCGCACGGCCCGTCGGCGGGCGACCGCGCCCGGACTCGCGCACCATGAGACGCACCCGCACCGCGAGACACACCCGCACCGTGAGACGCACCGCACCATCCGAAGCACCGGCACCATCCGCACCGCAGTCAGAAAGACGCACGTGACTCCGCACCAGCATCTGCAGACCGCCCCCCACCCCCACCGAAAGAGCCGCCACCCCATGCCCCAGGCCGCTGACCCGGCAGAGCTCCGCCGCCAGCTGGAAACGATGACGACCGAGGCCTTCCGCCCGGAGCTGTCGGAGATCGACCGTCTGTCCACGGTGGAGATCGCCGGCATCATGAACGGCGAGGACAGCTCCGTTCCCGCGGCGGTCGCCACCCAGCTGCCGCAGATCGCCTCGGCGATCGACGCCACGGCGGAGCGGATGGCCCGCGGCGGCCGGCTGATCTACATCGGCGCCGGTACGGCGGGCCGGCTCGGGGTGATCGACGCCAGCGAGTGCCCGCCCACGTTCAACACGGAGCCGTCCCGGGTCGTGGGGCTGATCGCGGGCGGCGACGGGGCGATCCGCACCTCGGTGGAGGGCGCGGAGGACAGCCGCGAGCTGGCGGCGAAGGACCTGGACGCGATCCGGGTCGGCCCGGACGACACGGTGGTGGGCATCTCCGCGTCGGGCCGCACCCCGTACGCCATCGGCGGCGTCGAGCACGCACGCTCGCTCGGGGCGCTGACGATCGGCCTGTCGTGCAACGCCGGTTCGGAGCTCGCCGCGGCGGCCGAGCACGGCATCGAGGTCGTGACCGGCCCGGAGCTGATCGCCGGCTCGACGCGGCTGAAGGCGGGCACGGCGCAGAAGCTGGTCCTCAACATGATCTCGACGATCACGATGGTCCGCCTCGGCAAGACGTACGGGAACCTGATGGTCGACGTCCGCGCCTCGAACGACAAGCTGCGCGCCCGCTCGCGGCGGATCGTGGCCCTGGCGACGGGCGCGTCCGACGAGGAGATCGAGTCGGCGCTGCAGGAGACCGGCGGCGAGGTCAAGAACGCCATCCTCAGCATCCTGGGCCGGGTGGACGGCCCGAAGGCGGCCCAACTGCTCGCGGCCAACGGCGGCAGGCTGCGCACGGCGCTGGCGGCGGCGGTCGAGGACTGACCTGGCGGCGGGGCGGCCGGGCTACTCCGCCGCGGGTACGGAGTTACCCGCGTTCAGCTCGGCCAGCTGCTGCCGGCTCAGCCCGAAGGCGTACGTGGCGGCGAAGCCCGCGGCGTAACCGGCCGCCAGCCCGATCCCGTACACGGCCACGCTGTGCAGCAGCCCGCCGGCGCCCGCCAGCAGCGGGAACAGGGCCCAGCCCGAGGGCCCGATGGCGGTGGCGCCCACCGGCCCGGTCCACTGCTCCAGCAGCCCCAGCACCCCGCCCCCGACGGCGCCGCCGAAGCAGGCGGTGACGAACGGCCGGCCGAGGGGCAGCGAGACGCCGTAGATCAGCGGCTCACCGATGCCGAGCAGACCGGCGGGGAGGGCGGACCGGATCGTGCGCCGGACGGACTCGTTGCGCCGCAGCCGCGCGTACACCGCGGCGGCCGCCCCCACCTGCCCGGCCCCGGCCATGGCGAGCACCGGCAGCAGCACCGTGTAGCCCTGCTGCTCGATGAGCGTGGCGTGGATGGGGATCAGCGCCTGGTGCAGGCCGAGCATCACCAGCGGCAGGAAGAGCCCGCCGAGCACGAACCCGGCCGGTCCGCCGCCGGCTGTCAGCAGCCACGTCGCGAACTCGCCGACGGCGGAGGCGACCGCGCCCGCGGCGACCATCAGCACGTACAGCGTCGCCAGCCCCGACACCAGAACGGTCAGCGTCGGTGTCACCAGCACGTCCACCGACTCCGGCACCCACCGCCGGCACCACTTCTCCACCTGTACGGCGAGGAGCGCGGCGCCCAGCGCGCCCAGCACGCCGCCCTGCCCGGGGGCGAGGTGCTGCCCGAAGACCTCGACCTTCGCGACGCCGGGAAAGACGATGACGGCCGCCGCGGCCCCGCCGAGGACCGGCGTCCCGCCGAACTCCCTGGCGGTGTTGATGCCGACGAACACGGCGAGCAGCGACATGAACCCGCCCGCGACGGCCACGAGCGCGGGCACCAGGGCTCCCGCCCAGTCGGCGTGGCCGCTCGCGTGCAGATTGGCCAGCAGGCCGCCCAGCCCCGCGATGATCCCGCAGCCGATGAGAGCGGGGATGAGGGGTACGAACACGGCGGCGACGCGCCGCAGCGCGCTCTTGAGGGGCGTGGCGTTGCGCCGCCGCCGCGCGTCCCGCATCGCGTCCCCGCGCGCGGCGAGCGCGTCGGCGTCGGTCGCGCGGGCCGCGCTCGGGGCGCCCCCCGCCCCGCTCGGGGTGGTGACGCGGGACGCGACGTCCTCGGCCACCAGCGCCTGGAAGCGCTCGGTGACGCGGGCGACGCGCCCGGGCCCGAGCACGATCTGATAGGCCCCGTCATCAGCAACAACCCCCAGCACGCCCTCCGTACCCCGCACACCGGCGTCGTCGACGAGCGCGGGATCGCGCAGGGAGAGACGCAGCCGCGTCATGCAGTGGGCGACACCGTCCACGTTCCCGCCCCCACCGACAAGCCGAAGCAACCGCGCGGCGACCTCCCCCGCCCCGGGGGCAACACTCCGATCCATTACGCGAGGGTATGCACCAATTACCCCAATCCCCCTCAGGGCTCGCCCTACACCACCCGCGTCGGGGCGACCGGCGCCGCCCCGCGCCTCCGGCGCGGGGATTGCCCCCACCCACACACCACCCGTCAACGTCCCGCCAGGTCACCGCCGGCGCCTGGGGCCGCACCCCGCCAGGCGATGCGCTATGCACCTGAACGTACGGGCGACCTCGGGGGCCCGACCACCTCCACGCCTCGCCCGGCGCCTGAGGCCGAGGCGCGCAGCACCGACAAGGGAGGGCGACACCCAGGCATCGGGGCGGAGGCCCCACTCCCAGCCCGCCCGGCGCCTGAGCCCGAGGCGAACAGGACCGACAAGGGAGGGTGGCACCCAGGCATCGGGGCGGAGGTCCCACTCCCAGCCCGTCCGGCGCTTGAGGACGAGGCGGCAGCGCCGATAGGCCGGCGCCCAGGCATCGGCGCGAAGGTCCCACTACCAGCCCGTCCGGCGCTTGAGGACTTCGGCGAAGCCGAAGCGCGCCGCAGGCGCCGGCGCGACCGCACCACTCCAGCCCGGCCGGCGCTCGAGGCCAAGGCGCGCAGCGCCGAACAACGCCCGCCGCCAGGCGCCAGGGCGGGGGTCCCGCTCCCAGCCCGGCCGGCGTTTGAGGCCGAGCGCCGTCCAGGCGCGATGCGGCCGCAGGCCGCGACGGGGCCCGGGGCGGAGCCCCGCAGCGCAACGCGACGACACGGGCAGCGCCGGAGCAGCGCGGACGCCGGGCGCGCAGCCCCCGCACCGGACCGCAAACCCGGCGCAAACGCGCCGGAGGCGGCCCCCCGCCAGGGGAACCGCCTCCGAAAAAACAGGCCTTATGAGCGCGAGGCTCAGAAGTCCATGTCACCACCGGGCATACCGCCACCCGCAGGGGCCGCGGCCTTCTCCGGCTTGTCAGCGATGACGGCCTCGGTCGTGAGGAAGAGCGCGGCGATGGACGCCGCGTTCTGCAGCGCGGACCGGGTGACCTTCGCCGGGTCGATGATGCCCTCGGCGATCATGTCGACGTACTCACCGGTCGCGGCGTTCAGACCGTGGCCGACGGCCAGGTTGCGCACCTTCTCCACCACGACGCCACCCTCGAGGCCGGCGTTGACGGCGATCTGGGTGAGCGGCGCGGCCAGCGCCTTGCGGACGATGTCCGCACCGGTCGCCTCGTCGCCCTGGAGCTCGAGCTTCTCGAAGACCGAACCGGCCTGCAGCAGGGCCACGCCACCACCGGCGACGATGCCCTCCTCGACGGCGGCCTTGGCGTTACGGACCGCGTCCTCGATGCGGTGCTTGCGCTCCTTGAGCTCGACCTCGGTCGCCGCACCGGCCTTGATGACCGCGACACCGCCGGCGAGCTTCGCCAGGCGCTCCTGCAGCTTCTCGCGGTCGTAGTCGGAGTCGGAGGCCTCGATCTCGGCACGGATCTGGTTGACCCGGCCCTGGACCGCGTCGGACTCGCCGGCGCCGTCGACGATCGTGGTCTCGTCCTTGGTGATGACGACCTTGCGGGCCCGGCCGAGCAGGTCGAGGGTGGCGTTCTCGAGCTTGAGACCGACCTCCTCGGAGATGACCTGACCGCCGGTGAGGATGGCGATGTCGTTCAGCATGGCCTTACGACGGTCGCCGAAGCCCGGGGCCTTGACCGCGACGGACTTGAAGGTGCCGCGGATCTTGTTCACGACGAGCGTGGACAGGGCCTCGCCCTCGACGTCCTCGGCGATGATCAGCAGCGGCTTGCCGGACTGCATGACCTTCTCCAGCAGCGGAAGGAGGTCCTTCACACTGGAGATCTTGGAGTTGACGATGAGGATGTACGGGTCCTCGAGCTCCGCCTCCATGCGCTCCATGTCGGTGGCGAAGTACGCGGAGATGTAGCCCTTGTCGAAGCGCATACCCTCGGTGAGCTCCAGCTCCAGACCGAAGGTCTGGGACTCCTCGACGGTGATGACGCCTTCCTTGCCGACCTTGTCCATGGCCTCGGCGATGAGCTCGCCGATCTGGGTGTCGGCGGCGGAGATGGAGGCCGTCGAAGCGATCTGCTCCTTGGTCTCCACGTCCTTCGCCTGCTCCAGCAGCGCGCCGGAGACGGCCTCGGTGGCCTTCTCGATACCGCGCTTCAGGGCCATCGGGTTGGCGCCGGCGGCGACGTTGCGCAGGCCCTCGCGGACCAGCGCCTGGGCCAGGACGGTCGCGGTCGTCGTGCCGTCACCGGCGACGTCGTCCGTCTTCTTGGCGACCTCCTTGACCAGCTCGGCGCCGATCTTCTCGTACGGGTCCTCGAGCTCGATCTCCTTGGCGATGGAGACACCGTCGTTGGTGATCGTGGGGGCGCCCCACTTCTTCTCCAGAACGACGTTGCGGCCCTTCGGGCCCAGGGTGACCCGGACGGCGTCCGCGAGCTGGTTCATCCCGCGCTCGAGGCCGCGCCGCGCCTCCTCGTCGAACGCGATGATCTTGGCCATGTGAAGTGGTCCTCCCAGGACGGGGTGGATTTCTCCGGACCGCGCTGGCGCCCGCGACGGACGGCCCGCGATTCGGGGCGGTTCCTTGCCCCACCCCTTCGCGGACCTCACCGAACTCCGGTCCTACGTTTTTGTCACTCTCACGGGGAGAGTGCTAACGCCAATGATTAGCACTCGGGGTGGTCGAGTGCAAGCGGCAGTCGCCGCGGTGGGGTCCGACCTGGGGTTTTGTCTCGCTGCGATCAGTGCCGGTCGCGCTCCAAGCGTGCGGTCACGCCGGCGCCTGCGGCGCGATTCGGCGCTGCGCGCCTCAGTCCTCAAACGCCGGACGGGCTGACATCGGTGCCGGTCGCGCTCCAAGCGTCCCGTCGCGCCGGCGCCTGCGGCGCGATTCGGCGCTGCGCGCCTCAGTCCTCAAACGCCGGACGGGCTGACATCGGCGCCAGCCCCGCGGCAACCGCCCATCCCCCAACCACCCCGAAACAGCGAGGGACCCGCATCCCTCCCCGGATGCGGGCCCCTCGTCGTGAAGCTTCTGTGGCCGATGCGCGGCGTGAAAGTCAGCCCGCGGCGAGGCGGACCATATCTGCCTGCGGCCCCTTCTGGCCCTGCGAGATCTCGAACTCGACCCGCTGACCTTCCTCGAGGGTGCGGTACCCGTCCATCTGGATCGCGCTGTAGTGGACGAAAACATCCGCACCACCGTCGACCGCGATGAAGCCGTACCCCTTCTCCGCGTTGAACCACTTGACGGTGCCCTGAGCCATTCCTAACTCCCCTATTGCTGGCCCTTACACAGGACCGCACTTCGCGGACCCGGGTCAGACCTCACCCCCGGCTCTTCCCCCGCAACTCCCCGGAGGCGTACGCCGGAACGCGTCGACCGCGGCTGAATGTATCTGCACCGATGCCCACTGCAACAGGTCAATCGGACGAGAATTCTGGGCACACCCGATCGGTATTAATCAGCCCAATTCCCAGCACCTCAGGGCAAAACGGGCCGGGCATAGCCCACCAACACGACAATTCGCACGCCGACTTCGGCCACAACTTGTCGCGTTCTCATATGCGTCGGGCATGAACCACCCGGCGGACACCACCGGGGAACATCCCAACCCTATCGCTAGTAATCCCGCGCACAGCACCGACCCGCCCCACAGGTCCTGTCCCGTACGTCACAGCACAGCACCCCGACACCACCGCGAACGCACCCCGACAGCACCGCGCCCCCTCCCGGATCCATCCGGAAGGGGGCGCGCAGCGGGCCGAGTTGGCGACGGCGGGAAGGGACGTCAGCCTCCCGCCACCGCCGGGATGATCGAGACGCCCGCGCCGTCCGGCGTCGGCGTCTGGAGGCCCGACGCGAAGCGGACGTCGTCGTCGTTGACGTACACGTTCACGAAGCGCCGCAGCTTGCCCTGGTCGTCCAGGACGCGCGCGCCGATGCCCGTGTGGTTCCTGTCGAGGTCGGTCAGTACGTCGGCGAGGGTCGCGCCCTCGGCGCTCACCTCGGCCTGCCCGCCGGTGTAGGTGCGCAGGATGGTGGGGATGCGGACGTTCACGCTCATGTCAGAGGCCAGCCTCTCGGAAGGAGTCCAGGGTGGGGCGGATGACGGCGGACAGCCCGGTCGTGGGGGCCACCGCGTCGAGGGTCTTGAGGCCGTCGCCGGTGTTGATGGCGACGGTGGTCTCGGACGGGCTGATCCGGCCGTCCGCGACGAGCTTGGCCAGCACGCCGAAGGTGACGCCGCCCGCGGTCTCCGCGAAGACGCCCTCGGTGCGGGCGAGCTGCTTGATGGCGTCGACGACGGCGGTGTCGTCGACGTCCTCCACCGCGCCGCCGGTGCGACGCGCGATGTCCAGGACGTACGGACCGTCGGCCGGGTTGCCGATGGCCAGGGACTTGGCGATGGTGTCCGGCCGCACCGGGCGGACCACCTCGTGGCCGTCCTTGTAGGCGCGGGAGACCGGCGAGCAGCCCTCCGCCTGGGCCCCGAAGATCTTGTACGGCCGGTCCTCGACCAGGCCGAGGGCGATGAGCTCCTTCAGCCCCTTGTCGATCTTGGTGAGCTGGGAGCCGGAGGCCACCGGGATCACGATGTTGTCGGGGATCCGCCACCCCAGCTGCTCGCAGATCTCGTACGCCAGGGTCTTCGACCCCTCCGCGTAGTACGGCCGCAGATTGACGTTCGTGAAGCCCCAGCCCTCGCCGATCGGGTCGCCGATGAGCTCCGAGCAGAAGCGGTTCACGTCGTCGTAGGTGCCCTCGATGCCGACGACCTGGCCGCCGTACACCGCGGCCATGAGGATCTTGCCCTGCTCCAGGTCGTGCGGGATGAACACGCACGACTTGAGGCCCGCGCGGGCCGCGGCGGCGCCGACCGCGCCGGCGAGGTTGCCGGTGGAGGAGCAGGACAGGGTGGTGAAACCGAAGACGCGGGCGGCCTCGACGGCGATGGCGACGACGCGGTCCTTGAAGGAGTGCGTCGGGTTGCCGGAGTCGTCCTTCACGAAGAGCCTGCCGGGCTCCACGCCCAGTTCGGCGCCGAGCCGGTCGGCGGTGATCAGCCGGGTGAAGCCGGGGTTCAGGTTGGGCTTGGACGCCACGTCCGCCGGAACGGGAAGCAGCGGGGCGTAACGCCAGATGCTCTGCGGACCGGCCTCGATGCGCTTGCGCAGGCCCTCCGGGTCGCCACTCGGCAGGTCGTACGCGACCTCGAGCGGCCCGAAACACTCCTCGCAGGCGAAGACCGGTCCGAGCGGTACGCGGTGCCCGCACTCGCGGCAGCTCAGCGCGACGGCGGAGCCCAGCGTGACATCGGTGGCGGGTGCAACTGTCTCGACAGCCATGAAGCGGAGGCCTCTCTCCTCATCTTCCCCGCGGCGGACCTCGCCGCAGGACGGAATTGGCACCATCTCCGCCGGGGGCCTCTGCTAGGAGGACCGGTCGGAGGGTTGCCGGGGCTTCAACGGGCCGTTCCCTCTGCCCCTCTGGATGAGCGGTATGAAGTTGTGTCCGAGCGGTGTTGTCCGATCGGTTTGTACGCGCCTGATCGACCCCGACATGCGGTGGTCACACGCGCTGTTCAAGACTGTAACCGACACCCGCGACTGTTGAGATAGTCGTCCGAACCGCGAGACACGCCACATTCCAGGCCCAGACCGAGACCCAGACCCGGAGGTATGCAGGTGCTTGACGAGGTGGAGCGCTGGCTGAGCACCCGGTCCTGGTCAGCGGCGGACCGGCCGCTCCCCGCGCTCCTCGCCGCCAAGCGGGCGCTGGGGCCGCGGGGAACCGTCAGCGTGGTGCTGCCCGCCCTGAACGAGGAGCCGACGGTCGGCCTGATCGTCCGGACGATCCGCAAGGCGCTGATGGAGGAGGCACCGCTGGTCGACGAGCTGGTGGTGGTCGACTCCGGCTCCACGGACCGTACGGCCGAGGTGGCCGCCGCCGCGGGCGCGCGGGTGGTGCACCGCGACGAGGTGCTGCCGCGGCTGCCGGCGCTGCCCGGCAAGGGCGAGGTGCTGTGGCGGTCGCTGCTGGCGACGACGGGGGAGATCGTCGCGTTCGTCGACGCGGACCTGAAGGACTTCGACCCGGCGTTCGTCTCGGGCATCGTCGGCCCCCTCCTCACCGATCCGGACCTCGCGTTCGTCAAGGCCATGTACGACCGGCCGCTCGACCCCGCGTTCGCGGGCGCGACGCCCGGGCAGGGCGGCCGGGTCACGGAGCTGGTGGCGCGCCCGCTGCTGAACCTGCACTGGCCGCAGCTGGCCGGCTTCGTCCAGCCGCTGGGCGGCGAGTACGCGGCCCGCCGCTCGCTGCTGGAGACGCTGCCGTTCCCGGTGGGTTACGGCGTGGAGCTGGGGCTGCTGGTGGACACCCTGCACTCGGTGGGCCTGGACGCGATGGCCCAGGTCGACGTCGGCGTACGGCGCCACCGGCACCAGGACGGCCAGGCCCTGGGCCGGATGGCGGCCGCGATCTACCGCACCGCGCAGCTGCGCCTGGCCCGGGGCCATCTGGTGCGCCCGCGGCTCACCCAGTTCGACCGCGCCGCGGAGGGCGGCTTCGAGCCCCGTACGCACGAGGTGGACACGGAGGAGCGCCCCCCGATGCTCGACATCCCGGAGTACGTCCGGCGCCGGGCCGCCTGACCCGGGGGGACGCGGATGACCCGCACGGACGCGGAACACGTTTGGCGCGCGGGCGGCGCGGCTAGGCTCGCAGACATGGTCGCTGAGCACGGTGCAGAGGTCCTCGTCGCGTCCAATCGCGGTCCCGTGTCGTACGCCCTCGCCGACGACGGGACGCTGACCGCGAAGCGCGGCGGGGGCGGGCTGGTGTCGGGGCTCAGCGCGATCGGGCCGGAGGCCGGGGCGGTGTGGGTCTGCGCGGCGCTCGGCGACGCGGACCGCCGGGCGGCGGGCGGCGGGCGGCGGCTGGCCGCCGAGGACACGGGCGGGCAGGCGGTCCGGATGCTCGACATCGACGCGACCGTCTTCCACAACGCGTACAACGGGGTCGCGAACTCCGTCCTGTGGTTCGTGCACCACATGCTCTACCAGACCCCCCTCGAGCCGTCCTTCGACGCGGAGTTCCGCTCACAGTGGGCCTCGTACCGCTCGTACAACGCCGCCTTCGCGGACGCCCTCGCCGAGGAGGCGGCGCGCGGCGCGGCGGTCCTCGTCCAGGACTACCACCTCACCCTGGTGCCGGGGATGCTCCGCGAGCGCCGCCCGGACCTGCGGATCGGCCACTTCTCCCACACCCCCTGGGCGCCGCCCGAGTACTTCCGCCTCCTGCCCGACGACGTCGCCGAGCAGGTGCTGCGCGGGATGCTGGGCGCGGACCGGCTCGGCTTCCTCACCTCGCGGTGGGCGCAGGCGTTCGCGCGCTGCTGCGAGGAGCTGCTGCCGGGCGGGGTCGGCAGCACCGAGCTGGCGGTGTACGGGCTCGGCGCGGACGCCGAGTTCCTGCGCGAGCGTTCGCACCGCGCGGACGTCGCGGAGCGGATGGCGGCGCTGCGCGAGGAGATCGGCGGCGCGGACCGCAGGGTCATCGTGCGGGTCGACCGCACGGAGCTGTCGAAGAACATCGTCCGCGGCCTGCAGGCGTACGCCAGGCTGCTGCGGCAGCACCCGTCGTGGCGCGAGCGCGTCGTCCACCTGGCCTTCGCGTACCCCTCCCGCCAGGACCTCGCGGTCTACCGCGACTACACGGCGGAGGTACGCCGCCTCGCGGACGCGATCAACGACGAGTTCGGCACGCCCGGCTGGCGCCCGGTGATCCTCCACGTGAAGGACGACTTCGCCCGCTCCCTCGCCGCGTACCGCCTGGCGGACGTGGCCCTGGTGAACCCCATCCGCGACGGCATGAACCTGGTCGCCAAGGAGATCCCGGTCGTCTCCGACGACGGCTGCGCGCTGGTCCTCTCCCGCGAGGCGGGCGCTGCGGCGGAACTCGGCGAGGACGCCCTGCTGATCAACCCGTACGACATCGAGTCCACGGCGACGGCCCTGCACGAGGCGCTCGTGATGGAGCCTCACGAGCGCGCGGAACGCACGAAACGCCTCGCGGCGGCAGCCACGGCGCTGCCCCCGCAGGCGTGGTTCACATCCCAACTACACGCGCTACGCGCCTGACACCCTCCGCCGGTTGACCGATTCCGGGGGCTCCGCCCCCGCCCCCTGGACCGGAGTGCCCGCCCGCGCAGATCCCGGGGGCTCCGCCCCCGAACCCCGTGGACCAGAGTGCCCGCCCACGCAGCTCCCGGGGGCTTCGCCCCCGAACCCCCTGAGAGGGGGGTGGCCACGTAAGAGGGACGGGCACACAGCGGGCCTGCCGTCCACCAGGCACCAGGGCAAGGGCCAATACCCCGGCGGCCAGGCGTGAGGACGAGGGCTGATATCCAGGCGGCCAGGCGTCAGGGCGAAGGACCCAATCCCAGCCCGTCCGGCGTTTGAGGACTTCGGCGGAGCCGAAGCGCGCCGCAGGCGCCCGCGCAACCACACCCTCCAGCCCGTCCGGCGCTTGAGGACGAGGCGCGCAGCGCCGACACGCCAGCCGCCAGGCGTCAGCGCGAAGAGCCCAACCCCAGCCCGTCCGGCGCTTGAGGACTTCGGCGGAGCCGAAGCGCGCCGCAGGCGCCCGCGCAACCGCACCCTCCAGCCCGTCCGGCGCTTGAGGACGAGCGCCGCAGGCGCGGTGCGGGCGCAGCCCGCGAAGGGGGGTCGGGGGCGGAGCCCCCGCAGTGGGGCTGGAGACGGGCGGGGCTAGGGGACGAGGACGACCTTCCCCATCGTCCGACGCCCCTCCAGCGCCCGGTGAGCCGCAGCCGCCTCCACAAGAGGGAACCGCTGCACCAGGGGCACCAACCGCCCCGCCACCGCCTCGGCCAACGCCGCCGTCTCCATCCGCCGCAGCGGATCCTCACCCCCGACCGCGTCGAGCCAGTTCGGCCCGAGCACCCCCCGCGAACTGATCCCCCGCTCGAGCTGCTCCTCCTCGGAGAGGGACAGCGCCGCCCCCGACGACCACCCGAGCACCAGATGCCGCCCGCCCCGCCCGAGCAGATCGAGGGCGGCCCGCGCCGCGTCCCCGCCGACGGTGTCCAGCAGCACCGTCGCCGTACGCCCGCCGAGCGCCGCAGCGACCCGCTTCGCCCACTCGGGATCCGTGTAGTCCGCGGCGATGTCGGCGCCCAGCTCCGACACCCGGCGCACCTTCTCGGCCCCGCCCGCCAGCCCCACGACCGTGGCCCCGAGGTTCTTCCCGTACTGCACGAGCAGCGACCCGACGCCCCCCGCCGCGGCGGTGACGACGATGACGTCGTCCGCCGTCAGCTCCGCGAAGTGCAGGAACGCCATCGTCGTACGCCCCGTGCCGATCATCGCGACCGCCTCCGCCTCACCCAGCCCGGAGGGCAGCTCGTGCAGCCGCTCCACCTCGGTGACGGCGAGCGAGGCGTACCCGCCGGGCCGCAGCCCGATGTGCGCGACGACGCGCTTGCCCAGCCAGCCCGGGTCCACACCCGGCCCGACCGCGTCGACCGTGCCCGCGACCTCCCGCCCGGGGATGGTCGGCAGCTCGGGCGCCGGATACGGCCCCGCGGCACCCTGCCGCAACGACGTGTCCAGCAGATGCACGCCCGCCGCGGCGACGGCGACCCGGACCTGGCCGGGCCCGGGCGAGGGGTCGGCGACCTCCTCGTAGCGCAGGTTCTCGGCGGGCCCGAAGGCGTGCAGGCGGATGGCGTACATGAGGATCTCCCCGACATCGTTCGGCGTGGACTCGCACCCAGCCTGCGACCTGAACCTTGCTTGAGGTCAAGCCGCTGTCAGACCCCTGCGCAAGGATGGGCGCATGCCGACGAAGACCCAGCAGGGCCCGAAGCCTCCCCGCCGCCCCGAGCTGCGCCTGCCGCCGCTGCGGCCGTTCCCCGGGGAGGGCCTGGAGCCCGACGGGGACTACGACGGCCTGGAGCTGCCCGGCACGGACCTGTCCGGGGAGGACGGCAGCGGGGCGCGCTTCCTGGACTGCGCGCTGCGCGGCGTCGCGCTGGACAGGACGCGGCTGACGGCCGCCCGCTTCATCGACTCGGCGCTGGAGGGCGTACGGGGCACGGGCACTGACCTGGCGGACGCGGTCTTCCGGGACGCGGAGCTGACGGACGCGCGGTTCGGCGGAGTCGCCCTGCACGGGGCGGCGTTCGAGCGGGTGGTGGTCCGCGGCGGCAAGTCCGACTTCCTCAACTTCCGGGGCGCGAGCCTCACGGACGTGGTCTTCGAGGACTGCGTGCTGGTCGAGCCGGACTTCCAGGAGGCCCGTCTGACGCGGGTGTCGTTCGCGGGCTGCTCCCTGCGCGGCGCGGACTTCACGGGCGCGGCCCTGACGGACGTCGACCTGCGCGGGGCCCGCGAGCTGACGGTGACCCGCGGCCTGGACTCCCTCCGCGGCGCGACGATCAGCCCGGAGCAGCTCTTCGACCTCGCCCCCGCGTTCGCGGCACAGCTGGGCGTGGAGGTGAGGCCGCGCTGACCGGCGCCCGCCGAAAGCCGACCAGCCCCCGCCGAGAGCCGACCAGACCCCCGCCGAAAGCCGACCGCGCTCACGCCCGCCGGAAGGCAGGCCCCCGCTCACAACCTCCGGAAGCGCGCCTGCAGATCCCAGACCACCGGATTGTCCGCGAGCCCCTCATGCATGTCGACGAGGTCCGCGATCACGTCGTGCAGGAAGTCCCGTGCCTCGCGGCGCAGTTCCTCGTGCCGGAACTGCAGCGCCGGCTCACCGGACCGCTGCCAGTCCGCCCGTACGTCGACCCAGCCGAAGCGCCGCTCGAAGGTCAGGCAGTCCGTCGACTCCGTGAAGTCCAGCTCCGCCCACTGCGGCTTCGCCGCCCGGCTCCCGAGCGGATCGCGGTCGAGCCGCTCCACGACGTCGCACAGCGCCCACGCGAAGTCGAGCACCGGCACCCATCCCCAGGCTGTGGACAGCTCCCGGTCGGTGTCGGTGTCGGCGAGGTACACGTCCCCGCAGAACAGGTCGTGGCGCAGGGTCTTCACGTCCGCCCGGCGGTAGTCGGTCTGCGGCGGGTCGGGGAAGCGGGGGGAGAGGCTGTAGCCGATGTCGAGCACGGTCCATGGTGGCACGGTTGCCCCATGGCCTGCAGAAACGTCACTGGACACCCGTTCGGGTGACGTTCATGGCGAACGGTCCGCACCCTCTCACCTACGCTGGAACCGCCGCTCCCACGAGGAGGTGGCCCGTGGCACTGACAATCCCGGAACACGAGGTGCGCATGGCTGCAACGGACCCGGTCGAGGACGCCTTCTTCGCGGCAAGCGCCGCTGTCCCCCGGGGCTGGCGCGTGGAACTGATCGAAGGACAACTCCACGTGGTCCCTCCCGCGAACGGTGAGCACGAAGTGCTCCTGTCCGAGCTGAACGGCCAGATCCGCGACCACCACAAGGACCTCGTCCGGCTCCAGGGGGTCGGGCTGAGGCTGCCCGGCGCGGCACCCCATGACTGCGTCATTCCCGATCTCGTCATTGCGCCCAACGGCAGTTTCGTCGACGACCAGGAATGGCACGACCCCGCGCCCGTGCTCCTCGTGGCCGAGGTCACCTCGAAGTCGACCGCCCGCAACGACCGGGAGCGGAAGCTGTACAGCTACGCACGAGCCGGTATCCCCGTCTACGTGCTCGTGGACCGGGAGGCAGGCGCGGTCTGGGTGCACAGTGCGCCGGAGGACGGCGAGTACACGAGCGCGGTGAAGGCCAAAATGACAGGGCCCTTCACACTGCCCGAGCCTTTCGGCTTCGAGGTCGACCTCAGCGAGGTCTGACCGGCCCGGCGGAACACACCTTCAGAAGCGCTTCTCCATCACCACGCACGGCCGCCCCGCACCCCGGTCCAGCCGGCGGTCGACCACCTCGTACCCCCGCGCCGTCCAGAAGGCGAGCCCCTTCGGGTTGTTCTCCAGCACCGCGAGCCGCACACCCGGCCGCCCCGCCGCACGGAAACGGTCCTCCACCAGGCCCGCCAGCCGGCCGCCCAGCCCCTCGCGATGACGCTCGCCGTGCACAAGCAGCAGCCCGATCCACGGGTACGGATCGGCCGGATCCGGGTGTACGGCGGCGGTCGCCGCGATGCCGACGAGCGCGCCGTCCCCGTCGCGGGCCAGAAGGTACTCCGCCCCGTCGTGTGCCAGATCGTCCCGCACCGACGCCGCCACCTGCTCGGCGGTGATCCGCAGCGGGTCGGGGAAATCGCCGCTCAGCGTGAAGAACGCGACGTTCGAGGCGTAGAGCCCGGCGAGCTCGGCACGCAGCGGTGCGGGGAGGTCCCCGCCCTCGATGGCCAACGGTTCCAGCAGCATGGCGGACAGGCTACGCGCCGGGCCGCCCGCACCCGACGCCGGCGGCCCGCCCCGCCCCGGAAACGACGGGACGGCCCCCGGCGGCTGCCGGAGGCCGTCCACTGCCATGACGGAGGCGTCAGATGTTCACGCCGAAGTCCTGCGCGATGCCCGCGAGGCCCGAGGCGTAACCCTGGCCGACCGCGCGGAACTTCCACTCCGCGCCGTTGCGGTACAGCTCGCCGAAGACCATCGCGGTCTCGGTCGCCGCGTCCTCGGAGAGGTCGTAGCGGGCGATCTCGGTGCCGCCGGCCTGGTTGATGATGCGGATGTACGCGTTGCGGACCTGGCCGAAGTTCTGGGCGCGGCTCTCGGCGTCGTAGATGGACACCGGGAAGACGATCTTGTCGATGTCCGCGGGCAGGCCCGCCAGGTTGACGTTGATCTGCTCGTCGTCGCCCTCGCCCTGGCCGGTGAGGTTGTCGCCGGTGTGGACGATGGTCTGGTCGGGCGTCTGCTTGTTGTTGAAGAACACGAAGTGTCCGTCGGAGTAGACCTTGCCGCTCGGGTTCACCGCGATGGCGCTCGCGTCGAGGTCGAAGTCCGTCCCCGTGGTCGTGCGGACGTCCCAGCCGAGGCCCACGGTGACAGCGGTCAGTCCGGGCGCCTCCTTGGTCAGCGAGACGTTGCCGCCCTTGGACAGGCTTACAGCCATGGGTAGTCCCCTCCTAGTCGATACCGGCAGCCGGTAAACCCGAAGCTACCGTCACCTATCGCAACGCCGCGACGCTTTCGGCGGTTCCACCGGCCTCGGCAAATCCGGGTGACACATCGCACGTCAGACCGGGATCATGGGGGGTATGTCCGGGCCCTACGTCATCAGAGGCTCGGTCTCCCTGCCGGAGGCCGAGCTCGTCTGGCGTTTCTCCAGATCGTCCGGACCGGGCGGCCAGCACGTGAACACCAGCGACAGCCAGGTGGAGCTGCGCTTCGACCTCGCCGCGACGCGGGCGCTGCCCGAGGTGTGGCGGGAACGGGCGCTGGAGCGGCTGGCCGGCCGCCTGGTCGACGGCGGCGTGATCGCCGTACGGGCCAGCGAGCACCGCTCGCAGTGGCGCAACCGGGAGGCCGCCGCCGTCAAGCTGGCCGCGCTGCTCGCCGAGGCGACCGCGCCGCCGCCCAAGGCGCGGCGCAAGACGAAGATCCCCCGCGGGATCAACGAGCGGCGGCTGCGGACGAAGAAGCAGCGCTCGGAGACCAAGCGCGGGCGCACGGGACGCGGCTGGGACTGACGGGTCCGCGCGGGGGCCGGGCACCGGCCCTATCCCACCCGCCCTACCCGAACCGCCCCACGAACTCCGTGAGGTCCCGGGCCACCCACTCCGGCCGCTCCCAGTACGGAACGTGGCCCACCCCCTCGTACACGAGCAGCTCCGCGCCGAATATCGCGTCCACGATGGTCTGCTGGTCCGAGCGCGGCACGATCCGGTCCCGGTCGCCCCAGATCACCAGCGTCGGCACGAGGATGCCGTACAGCGTCGCGCGCAGATCCGTGTCCAGCAGGCCGCGCATGGTCTCGCGCCACACCCGGGCCGGCGCCTTCAGGCTCTCCTCGGTGACGGTCCGCAGGAAGCCGGGCGGGACGGGCTCGGCGGTCAGGCCGCGGTTGAACTCCTCCGCGAACGCGGGATCCACCGGGTCGTCCAGCTTGTTCACCCGGTCCCAGATCTCGAGCACCCCCGGCTTGCCCGCGAGCGCCGCCGGTACGCCGAGCAGCACCAGCCCCGCCACTCGGTGCGGGGCGCGGCCCGCGAGGATGCGGGCGGCTATGCCGCCGCTGGAGCCGCCGACGAGCACCGCCCGCTCGATACCGGCGGCGTCCAGGAAGGCCGCGAGGTCGTCGGCGAAGTCCTCCGGAAGGTAGCCGCCCTGCGGCTTGTCCGCGTCGCCGTGGCCGCGCTGCGTCGGCGCGTAGGCGTGCACGGAGGCGGGCAGGTGCCGCAGCACCGGCTCGAACGTCCACCAGGAGTCCGCGTACCCGTGGACGAGGACGACGGGCGTCCCACCCGGCTGCCCGGTCTCGGCGTAGGGGAGGGTCAGACCTCCTGGCAGTACGGCCCGGTGCTCCGTGATGGTGGACATGGCGCCATTGTCACCCTCGTCCCGGGCGGCGACCAGAGCGGGTGACTCGCTGTGACGGCCGGCTGACCTGCGGGATCATCCGGGCGCCGAGGCGGGGGTCAGCCCAGCGTCCGGTAGCGCCCGCGGAAGTACATGAGCGGTCCGCCCTCCGCGCTGGGCACGGCGGCGGTGAGCACCCGGCCGATCACCAGCGTGTGGTCGCCCGCCGGGACCCGCTGCTCGGTACGGCACTCCAGCACCGCCAGGGCCCCCCGTACCAGCGGGGCGCCGGTCTGCTCGCCCCGCGCGTAGGCGATGTCCTCGAAGAGCAGCCGGTCGCTGATCCGGCCCTTCATCGCGAAGCGGCCCGCGATGTGCCGCTGGCTCTCCGCCAGCACCGAGACACCCCACAGGGGCTGCTCGGCCAGCAGATCGTCCATCCGGGAGCCGTTGCGCAGCGACACCATCACCAGCGGCGGCTCCAGCGACACCGACACGAAGGCCGTGGCCGTCATGCCGACGTCCTCACCGACGGTGAGGTCGGCAACGCCCTCGGCGTCCCCGGCGTCCTCGCGCGCCGTGACCAGCACCACGCCCCCGGCCAGCCGGGACATGGCGGCTCGGAACTCGTCCTCGCTCACCCCAACAGGATGGGTCACGTCAAGCGTCTTCTGCAGCACGTCATGAACGGTAATCCCGGGCCGGGACGGTGACATCGGGCATTGGGACCAGGAGGGGTCCTAGGACCAGTGGCCTTCGCCACACGGGCCCCTCACCGGGTCTTCACCGAACATCCGCGAGGCTGCTGTGACTTGAGTCACAGACTGCGGTTATATGCTGACCCTGTGTACCGGCGGGGCAGCTCACTGTGATTCAGTGGGCTCGGGCAGTCGGACGGAACACATTCCAGAGTTGCTACGGGGGCGTGGGCTCAGGGAGAGCGTTGATGGATACCGAGGCGGAGCCATATGTACGTCTGGCGAGCCTGCGCCGGCTGCACCAGGTGCTTGCCGAGCTGAACACGGCGCGCAGTCTGGCCGACACGCTGCAGAGCGTGGCGGACGGTCTGGTGACCGCTCTCGGCTACGAGCAGTCCGCCGTGAACCTGGCCCGCCAGGACGGCGACCTCGTCATCGCCGCGATCGCCGGCAGCCCCGCCACGGAGGCGCTGCTCGCCGGCCGGGTGGGCTCGCGGGCCTCCTGGGAGCGCCGGCTGGCCATGGGCGAGCGCTGGGGCGAGCTGCGGTTCATCCCGCACACCGAGGGCTGGGTGCTGGACGCCGACGACGTCCCGCAGACCCACCCCGCCTGCCCGCCGCCCGCGACGCCCGGCGACTGGTGCACCGGCGACCGGCTCTTCGCCCCGATGTACGACTCGGGCAGCGATCTGCTGGGCGTGCTGTCGGTCGACAAGCCCCTCAGCGGCCGGATACCGGGCCCGTGGGGCCGGGAGGCCCTGCAGCTGTACGCCTCCCAGGCCGCGATCGCCATCAGCAACGCCCGGCTGCGCGCCAACATGCAGCGCGCCCTGGTCCGCCTGGAGCGCGAGCAGCAGGCGCTGCGGGCCAGCGAGGAGAGCTTCCGGCAGGCGTTCGAGTTCGCCCCCAGCGGGATGGCCGTGGCGGAGCTGGGCGGCGACCAGCACGGCCGGCTGATCCGTACCAACGACGCCCTGTGCCGGCTGCTGGGCCGCGCCCCGGCCGCGCTGCGCCGGCTGTCCTTCTCCGATCTGGTCCACCCGGACGACATGGGCGCCCTGATGCGCACGTTCGCCGAGGGCGGGCGGGCGGAGCTGCGCCTGGCGAAGCGCGACGGCAGCTACGTCTGGGCGTCCCTGCGCAACTCCGTCGTCCCCGACGCGGGGGACGGGCCGCAGTACCTGCTGGCGCACGTCGAGGACATCGAGGAGCGCAAGCACCGCGAGCTGCACCTGGCGCACCGCGCCAGCCACGACGCCCTCACCGGGCTGCCCAACAGCGCCGAGCTGCGCGCCCGCCTCACGGCGCGGCTGTGCGAGCGCGCGCCCGACGCGTACGTGCTCGCCGAGGGCCCGCACCTGGCGCCGCTGGCGGACCTCGACACGAACGGCCACGGCTTCCGCGTGGACGACGCCGACGAGTGGGGCGCGGCCGCCCGGTCGTACGAGCACGCCTCCTTCGGGCACCACGTGCACGCGATCGCCCCGGCCGAGGACGACACGGCCACCAAGGGCCTGGCGGTGCTCTTCTGCGATCTGGACGGCTTCAAGGCCATCAACGACCGCTTCGGCCACAACTCCGGCGACGCGGTCCTGGTGGAGGTCGCGCACCGGCTGACGGCCGCGGTCCGCGACGGGGACACCGTCGCGCGGCTCGGCGGCGACGAGTTCGTGGTCCTGGCCGACGGTCTGGGCTCCCTGGAGGCCGCGGACCTCTCCGTCCGCCTGCGCAACGCGATCATCCCGCCCATCCGCCTCGACGACGGCCGCGCGGTACGCGTCGGCGTGAGCGTCGGCGTCGGCTGGGCGGCGTGCGGCATGTCGGTCAAGGAGGTCCTCTCCTCCGCCGACCAGCTGATGTACGCCCAGAAGCGCCGCGGCAAGTCCCACCGCCGCGCGGGGTGACCCCCCTCACCCCCCGCGGACGGTCCCCGCAGGCTCACCCGTGGTACGTGATGTACCCGTTCCGGTCCGCGTCGTTGACGCTCGCGGTGTAGGCGTGCGCGTCGGCGCCCGCGCGCCGAAGGGTATTTCCGCCGGGATGCCGGTCACAGCCGCGCCCTTTGCCGCCACGCGGCCGCACGGGGTCACCGGGCTGAAGTCATGGGTGGGACGGGTAGGCGAACCGGTTCGCTACTGGGTGCCGGCGATCTTCAGGGCCGAGGTGTACTCCGTGGCGTGGGCCGGTGTGGCGGACAACACGGCCGCCCCGGTGGCGGCGAGAGCGACGACGGCGGCAGAGAGCTTGCGCATGTGGGACATCCCCCCTGGATGGTGCGCGTGTGACGAGTGCAGCACCGTATGCCGCCCCTCGGCCGCGGGGGCAGGGGCCGACGGGGGATCCACGAGGGGCGGTACGGCCCTTGTGCGGAGTGAGATGGGGCGGTGACTGGACGTGCCCTCGGTGCGAACAGGTAGGCTCGCACTTCGTCGGCAGTGTGCCGACAGCCAGGCGCCGACAGGGAGTGACAGGTAATGACGGACGGCTACAGCGGCGGTTCGGGCGGGCAGCCGCCCGCGGACGACGACCCGTTCGCCCACCTGTACCGCACGGAGGGCGGCGCCGCCCCGGTCGGCGACACCGCCCCGATAGGCCAGGCCCCCGGCGTCCCGCGCACGTCGTACAACCACGTCCGCGCAGTCGGCGAGCGCCAGTACGGCCAGCAGCCCTACGGCGGCCAGCAGACGTACGCGGGCCAGCCCCCGGCCAACGCGCACTACGCCGCCCCCGAGACCTACGGCGGCGGCCCGGGCCGGCCCTACCCGCCGCAGGACGACGACTACGACGACCGCCGCGGCCCGCAGCGCAACCCGCTGGTGCTGGGCGCGGTCGCGTTCGTCGCGGTCGTCGTCATAGCGATCGCCGTCGCGATGATGTCGAACGGCGACGACGACAAGGACAAGGGCAGCCAGGCGAGCAACTCCCCCGCCCCCACGGCCACGTCCGGCGACGACAAGAAGAAGGACGAGGCGAAGGACGAGGACACGGGCGAACTGCCCAAGTCCGACGCCGCCGACCTGACCCTGAGCGGCGGCGCGGTGGTCGGCACGGAGTACCCGGACGCGAAGAGCGGTTCGTACGTCACCGGCTTCAACGCGCCCGGCGCCCAGGCGGTTTGGAAGATCAAGGTCCCCGAGGACGGGCAGTATCACGTCTACGTCCGCTTCAGCGTCCCAGGCAAGGACACCCGGCTCCCCGTGCTGGTCGACGGCAAGCCCTACAGCAACGGCATAAACATGGAGAACTGGTCCGGCGCCAAGAAGGGCGAGTGGGGCAAGTGGTCCACGACCTTCATCACGCCCACCCTCAGCAAGGGTGAGCACGAGATCGTGTTCTACTCCGACAAGGGCGGCATCGACACCGCCATCGACCAGGTGGCCTTGACGACCGAAGAGGTCGCCCCCTTCTAACCCGCCACCACCCGCAGGAACCTCTCCACCGTCCCCGCCATCCCCTCCCTGGCGGGGACGAGGTATTTCCGGGGGTCCACGCCCGCCGGGTTGGCGTCCAGCCAGTCGCGGACCGCCCCGGTGAACGCCGTGTTGAGCGCCGTACCGACGTTGATCTTGACCATCCCGGCCGCGACCGCCCGCGCGATCTCCTCGTCGGGCACGCCCGACGACCCGTGCAGCACCAGCGGCACCGGCACCGCGTCGCGCAGCCGCGCTATCAGCCCGTGGTCCAGCGCCGCCGTCCGCTCCACCATCGCGTGCGTGGAGCCCACGGCCACCGCGAGGGCGTCAACGCCCGTCTCCGCGACGTACGTCGACGCCTCCACCGGATCGGTCCGCACCCCCGGCGCGTGCGCGTCGAGCGGCGCCTCACCGGCCTTGCCGCCGACACGGCCCAGCTCCGCCTCGACCCAGATACCGCGCGCGTGCCCCCAACGGACCGCCGCCGCCGTGGCTTTGACGTTCTCGCCGTAAGGCAGCTTCGAGGCGTCGAACATCACCGAGGAGAACCCCGTGTGCTGGGCTGCCTTGAGCAGGCCCTCGGAGACCACGTGGTCCAGATGCAGGGACAGCTCCGCCGACGACGCCTGGGCGACGGACCGGGCGGCGGCGGCGATCGCGACCAGCCCCCCGTGGAACCTCACCGCGTTCTCCGACACCTGCAGGATCGCCGGCACCCCCGCCGCCTCCGCCCCCGCCGCGATGGCCTCCGCGTGCTCCAGGGTGATGACGTTGAACGCCGCCACTCCGCCGCCCGCGGCGCGGGCACGGTCGACGAGTTCGGCGGTGGGCACCAGCGGCATACGTGTCTCCGGTTCAGGTGAGTGCGACGGCCGGCCGGGGCGCCACGGCGACCCGGCCGAGCATGGAGTCGTAGGTCGTACGGTCGAACTCCCCGGCCGCCGGCGCGGCCACCGTCGCGGCGGACAGCGCGACCGCGCGGGCGAGGCGTTCGGGCCACGGCTCGCCGGAGGCCAGCCCCGCGAGCAGCGCGGCGACGGCGGAGTCGCCGGCGCCGGTGGGGTTGCCAGCGACGTACTCCGGCGGGACGGCCTGCCAGGCGCCCTCGCCGGTGACGGCGAGCATGCCCTCGGCGCCGAGGGACGCGACGACCGCGCCGGCGCCGCGCCGGCGGGCGTCACGCGCGGCGCGGGCGGGCTCGGTGGTGCCGGTGAGCTGGGCGAGTTCGGCGGCGTTGGGCTTGACCACGTCGGGCCGGGCGGCGATGCCGCGGCGCAGCGGTTCGCCGCTGGTGTCCAGCAGCACCGGTACGCGGGCGGAGCGGGCGCGGCGGATCAGGTCGGCGTACGCGCCGACGGGGAGGCCCGGCGGCAGGCTGCCGCACAGGGCGACGGCGTCGGCGTCCGCCAGCAGCTCCTCGTAGCGGACGCAGAAGGCGTCCCACTCGGTCGCGGAGACGAGGGGGCCGGGCTCGTTGAGCTGGGTGGTGTCGCCGGTGGAGTCGTCGACGACGGCGACGGTACGGCGGGTGGTGCCGGCTATGGGCACCAATGCGTCGCGCACCCCGGCCGCTTCACCCAGCAGGGTGCGCAGCACGGCGCCCGCGGGCCCGCCCGCCAGCCCCGTGACGACCGTCTCGTGGCCGAGGGCGGCGAGCACGCGCGCGACGTTCAGCCCCTTGCCGCCCGGGCGTTCGGCGACGTCCGTGACGCGGTGGCTCTCGTGGGCGCGCAGCCGGGGCACCTGGTAGGTGATATCGAGCGCCGTGTTGAGCGTGACAGTGAGGTACATAAGCGCGAGCGATCATGCCAAAGCGGCGGCGATCGGCCCAGAGCCAGGACCGGTCGCCGCCGCTTTCTTTACTCCTTCGTGCCCTTGCGCGCGTGCTCTCAGCTGCGCGCGGGCCTCACGATCCACTCACCCTTGCGCATCACACCCGCCAGCGCGAAGTCCGCGTCCAGCACCACGAGGTCCGCGTCCTTGCCGGGTTCGAGCGAGCCGATCCGGTCGTACGCGCCCAGCAGCCTCGCCGGGTTGA
This sequence comes from Streptomyces sp. NPDC051940, assembly GCF_040680895.1. Lineage (NCBI taxonomy): Bacteria > Bacillati > Actinomycetota > Actinomycetes > Kitasatosporales > Streptomycetaceae > Streptomyces > Streptomyces sp. NPDC051940. The sequence continues at coordinate 51,132 of NZ_JBFAXR010000032.1, forward strand.
CCGACAGCGCCTTCACCGCGTCCTCGACCGCGATCCCGTCGACGGTGACCGCGCGGCGGAACGCGGTGTCCAGGGTGAGCGTCGAGCCGGCGATGGAGCCGGAGGTGGGGCCGCCGTGGATGCGGGCCACGCCGTCCTTCACCTCGACCTCCATCGGGCCGAGCGGATACATGCCGTCGCCCATGCCGGCGGCGCCCATGGCGTCGGTGATGAACGCGACCCGGTCCGCGCCGGCGCCGCGGAAGGCCAGCTCCAGCACCGACGGGTGCAGATGCGTACCGTCGTTGATCAGCTCGACGGTGACCCGCTCGTCCTCCAGCAGCGCCACGATCGGGCCCGGGGCGCGGTGGCCGAGGGTGGGCATCGCGTTGAACAGATGGGTGGCGACCGTGGCGCCCGCGTCGATGGCCTCACGGGCGGCGTCGTACGTCGAGTCGGTGTGGCCGACGGCGGCGATCAGGCCGTTGTCCGCGAGCAGGCGTACGGACTCCAGGCCGCCGGGCAGCTCGGGGGCGAGGGTCATCATCCGGGCGGTGCCGCCCGCCGCGTCGATGAGCTTGCGCACGTCCGCCGGGTCCGGGTCGCGCAGCAGCTCGGGCTGGTGCGCGCCGCAGCGGTGCGGGGAGATGAACGGACCCTCGAAGTGGATGCCGGCCAGCTCGCCCTGCTGCACCAGCTCCGCCAGCGAGGCGGCCTGCCGGGCGAGGTCGCCCAGCTCGCCGGTGACGGTGGAGGCGAGCATCGTGGTGGTGCCGTGGGCGCGGTGGGTGGCGATCACCTTCATCGACTCCTCGGCCCTGCCGGAGGAGAAGGAGGCACCACCACCGCCATGGACGTGGATGTCGACGAAGCCGGGCACGATCCAGTGCCCGCCGAGGTCGAGTACCGCCCCGCCGGGGGCGGACTCGGCGATCAGACCCGCGTCGACCGCGACGGTCCCGTCCTCCACGATCCCCGACGGCAGCACCACGCGGGCACCGGTCAGCTCCATGCGCTCCCGCATCAGGCGGTTACCTCCGTGTGCTGCGATTCTTCAAGGGACGGCGCGGCGAGGAGATCCCAGGCGAGCAGGCCCGCGCCCAGGCAGCCGGCGGCGTCGCCGAGCTCCGCCGGAATGATCTCGGGACGATTCTGGAAGGCGATCCGGTCCGCCACCGCCTTCCGCAGCGGTACGAAGAGCGTGTCGCCCGCCTCCGCGAGGCCCCCGCCGACCACGATGGCCGCCGGGTCGAGCAGGGTGATGCCGGTGAGGAGACCGTCGGCGAGGATGCCGACCGCGGTCTGCCACACCTCGACGGCGCGGTCGTCGCCCGCCTCGACGGCCCGCGCGCAGTCGGCCGCCGTGGCGTCCGGGTTCCCGCTGGCCTCGGCCCAGGCGAGGCCGACCGCGGAGGCGGAGGCGTACCGCTCCAGACAGCCGCTCTGCCCGCAGCCGCACGGGATGCCGCCCGGCCGCACGATGATGTGGCCGATCTCCCCGGAGGCCCCGCCGGCCCCCGGCTCGATCCGGCCCTCGATGCCGATACCGGCCGCGATGCCCGTACCCAGGGCTATGAACAGATACCGGTCCACGCCGCGCGCGGCGCCGATCCGGCCCTCCGCCAGCCCGCCCGTACGCAGATCGTGGCCCAGCGCCACCGGCACGCCGCCGAGGCGCTCGCCGAGCAGGGCGCGGAACGGCACGTCACGCCAGCCGATGTTGGCGGAGAACACGGCGACGCCCTTCGCGTCGTCCACGATGCCGGGCACCGCCACGCCCGCCGCGGCCGGTGCCTCGCCGAACCGGCGCCGGCCCTCCGCGGCCAGCTCCTCGGCGAAGTCGAGGATCGCCGCCACCACCGCGTCCGGTCCCCGGTCGCGGCCGGTGTCCCGGCGGGCCTCGTACAGCAGCGTGCCGTCCGCCCCCACAAGGGCGGCTTTCATCCCGGTGCCGCCCACATCAAGGGCGATGACGTGTTTCACGGGGGACAGTGTCGCGTGTCGGCCCGCGAGAGGTCTAGTCCAGTTCGGGGCCTATCCGATCCGGAGTCCGGGCAGGTCCGTTCCGAAGTGCGGACCCGCTACCCGTCGAGGATCACGCTGCGCGTCAGGTTCCGCGGGCGGTCGGGATCATAGCCCTTGGCCTCCGCGACCAGCACCGCGAGCCGCTGCGCCCGCACCAGATCGGCCATCGGGTCCAGTCCCACGGCCGTGGAGTCCGCGAGGAAATACCCGCCCGTACGGGCCACATCGGCCGCCAGCCCCGCCGGCAGCTCACCCAGAAGCCACGCACACCGTCCCGGACCGGTCACCGATATCGGCCCGTGCCGGTACTCCATCGCCGGATACGACTCGGACCACGCGCCCGCCGCCTCGCGCATCTTCAGCGCCGCCTCCGCCGCCAGGCCCACCGTCCAGCCGCGGCCCAGGAACGTCCACTGCACCGACGCCAGCACCGGCTGCGGCAGGGGCTGCGTCAGCGCCAACTCCGCGTCCACGGCGGCCTGAGTGACGGATTTCACATCCGCCGGCAGCGGCCCGTGGGCCTCGAGCCCGGCGCGCAGCAGCGCCAGCGCCGTCGTCGCGAACCGGGTCTGCACCACCGACTCCTCGTCGGCGAAATCCAGCACGATCACATCGTCCGCGGCCGTCATCACCGGCGCCGCGGGATCCCCCGTCAGCGCCACCGTGGCGGGCCCGCCGCGCAGCCGCGCCAGCAGCCGCAGCACCTCGGTCGTCGTCCCCGAGCGCGTGAGGGCCACCACCCGGTCGTACTCCCGCCCCGTGGGGAACTCGCTCGCGGCGAACGCGTCCGTAACCCCCTGACCAGCCGCTTCACGCAGCGCCGCATACGCCTGCGCCATGAACCACGACGTACCGCACCCCGTCACCGCCACCCGCTCCCCGGGCGCCGGCAGCCCCACCAGCCCCGGCGCCACCTCGGCGGCCCGGCGCCAGCAGCCCGGCTGTGTGGCGATCTCCGCTTCGGTCCGTGACTGCTCCGCGGCTCCCATGACTCCGGTGACTCCTCGCATACGGCTGGTACCTGCCGGTGGCGGACGCCGCGGCGCGGACATGGCGCTGCAGCGTCGCCCCGTAGATCACTGGGCAACGATCCGCCGAAGCTTAGGGGAGGGCGTTGCAGAAGCGATACGGGGATGGTGTAGACCTAAGCGTGGTGCAGTGGGAAGACTCCTGCGCGCAACGGCAAATCCCCCCGTGTAGAGGTGAGCAGTACAGTGCAGCGGCGTCGGTTCTTGAGTGTGGCGGCGGCAGGCGCGGCATCCGCGATGGGCATGTCGCTCTCCGGCTGCGGTCTGGGCTCGGGCGAAGGTGACGAGGACGTGGTCCTCAAGGTCATAGCCGCCGACTACGGCAAGCCGGGAACCAAGACCAGTTCCAAGCGCTACTGGGACGACGTGTCCGAGGAGTTCGAGAACAACCACCCGGGCATCAGGGTCGACGTCAAGGTCATCGCCTGGAAGTACGTCGACGCCGAGGTCAAGAAACTCGTCGACGCGGGCACCCCGCCCGACCTCGCCCAGATCGGCGCCTACGCCGACTACGCGTCCCAGGGCCTGCTCTACAGCGCGGACGACGTCCTCTCCATCCCCACCCAGGCCAACTTCATCCCCTCGATCGCCGAGGCCGGAGAGGTCAGCCGGATCCCGTACGGCCTGCCGTTCGTCTCCAGCTCCCGGCTGCTGTTCTTCAACAAGAAGCTGTTCCGCGAGGCGGGCCTCGAGACCGAGAAGGGCCCCCAGAGCTGGTCCGACATCCTGAACGCCGCGAAGAAGCTGAAGGCGAACGGCGTCAAGACCCCCTTCGGCCTCCCGCTCGGCTCCGAGGAGGCGCAGGCCGAGTCCCTGCTGTGGATGCTCGGCAACGGCGGCGGCTACACCGACTCCACCGGCAGCTACTCCCTGAACTCCGGCGAGAACGTCGAGACCTTCGAGTGGATCCAGAAGAACCTCACCGGTGAGGGCCTGGCCACGACCAACGCGAAGAGCACGGACCGCCAGGAGGTCTTCGACGGGTTCCTCAAGAACGACGTCGGCATGTTCTTCGGCCACCCCACCCTCATCAAGGACACCGAGGCCGAGGGCATCGAGGTCGGCATCGCCGACAGGCTGCCCGGCCGGACCGGTCCCGCCCAGTCCACCATGGGTGTCGTCGACTGGATGATGGCCTTCAAGGCCAACGGCAACCGGGAACCCATCGGCCAGTTCCTCGACTTCGTCTTCAGCGACAAGCAGGTCACCGACTTCGCCCAGCGCTACGACCTCCTCCCCACCACCGTCACCGGCGCCAGCCGGCTGCGCGCCGAGCGTCCGGAGCTCACACGCTTCATCACGCAACTCGAGAGCGCGGTCTTCTACCCCGCCGAGAAGACCTCCTGGGCCGCCGTCAGCGCCATGGTCAAGCAGCGCATCGGCAAGGCCGCGATGCCCGGTGGCAACGCGCAGGGAATCCTCGACGACCTGCAGGACCTCGCCGACAAGGCGGAGCGCCAGGAAGAGGAGGAGTAGCCCGCCGCGGGGAACGGGGCCGCGGCACCCACTCCCCCGGTACGGCCACGGGGGCGCGCTATCGGCGCCCCCGCCTCGCCTCCCGCACCCTGCGCAGCCGGTTCACGGTCACCGGATCCGCCCGCAGCGCCCGCCCGTCGTCCAGCAGCGCGTTCAGCAGCTGGTAGTAGCCCGTCGGCGACATCCCCAGCTGCTCCCGCACCGCACGCTCCTTCACCCCCGGACCGGGCCACGACCGGCGCTCGAAGGCCAGCACGGCCAGCTCGCGCTCCGACAGGGCGCCCTGCTCCCCGGCGGGCCCGCCGTGCTCCTCCTGTGCATCCACAGCCATGTCCGCGACCCTACCGGCGCCCACCGACACCGGTAGGGTCACCACCATGGGCAGCCCCGCACCCGGCACACCGGCACCCCGCCCCGCCACGGCAGCAGGGCGGGCCGGCCTGGACGCACTGCTGACGGACCCCCGGCACGCGCTCGTCGCGCTCGACTTCGACGGCACCCTCGCCCCGATCGTCCCCGACCCCGACCAGGCGCGCGCCCACCCGGAGGCCGTCGCCGCCCTGGGCCGCCTCGGCCCCGAGGTCGGCTCCCTCGCCGTCATCACCGGCCGCCCCGCCGCGGTCGCCGTCCGCTACGGCGGCTTCGCGGGCGCCCCCGGCCTGGAGAACCTCGTCGTCCTCGGCCACTACGGCGCGGAGCGCTGGGACGCCACCACCGGCACCGTGACCGCCCCCGAGCCCCCGCCGGGCATCGCCGCCGCCCGCGCCGAACTCCCCGGCGTGCTCGACAAGGCCGGCGCCTGGCACGGCACCTGGATCGAGGACAAGGGCGGCCGCGCCGTCGCCGTGCACACCCGGCGCGCCGCCGACCCCGCCGCGGCCTTCGCCCAGCTCCGCGCGCCCCTGACCGCGCTCGCCGAGGCGCACGGCCTGGTCGTCGAACCCGGCCGCTTCGTCCTGGAGCTGCGCGCCGGCGGTATGGACAAGGGCGTGGCCCTCGCGGACTTCGCCCGCGAACGCGCGGCCCGCACGATCGTGTACGCCGGCGACGACCTGGGCGACCTCGCGGCGTTCGACGCGGTGGACACCCTGCGCGCGGAGGGCCTGGCGGGCCTGCTGGTCTGCAGCGGCAGCGAGGAGGTCACCGCCCTCGCGGCCCGCGCGGACGTCGTCGTGAACGGCCCGGAGGGCGTGGTCGGCCTGCTGGGGTCGCTGGCCGAGGCGCTGCGGGCCTGACCCGGCCGGCCCGCCGCCGCATGGATGACCCCACGGCGGGGGACACCGGCCGGCCCGGCCGGAGGAGGTACGGGTGGCGGAGCAGATCCGTACAACCGCGAAGGAGCCCCCGTGCCCGCCGAGATGAGCGACAAGCTCAAGAAACTGCTCGACTCCCCCGTCTTCGTCGCCGTGGCCACCACCCAGCCCGACGGCAGCCCCCAGCTCTCGCCGGTCTGGGTGAAGCGCGACGGTGACGACGTGCTGTTCTCCACCACGCGGGGACGCCGCAAGGAGCTGAACCTCGCCCGCGACCCGAGGACGTCCGTCCTGCTGCAGCCCTTCGACGAGCCGTACTCGTACGCCGAGATCCGCGGCACCGCGAGCATGACCGAGGAGGGCGGGCAGGAGCTCATCGACGAGCTGTCGATGAAGTACACCGGCAGGCACTACGCCGACTTCAACCCCGCCTCCGCGCATGACCAGGCGCGCGTCGTGGTCCGGGTCACCCCGCGGAAGATCATCGGGAACCTGTGAACAGCGAAGCCCAGGTCGGCTCCCGGCCGGCCTGGGCTGTCGAGCCCCCTGTCGGACTCGAACCGACGACCTACGCTTTACAAGAGCGTTGCTCTAGCCAACTGAGCTAAGGAGGCGTGCCCGAGCAGTGTACCCGCCGTCCGGGTGTGCCCCGCGAGACGATTTCGGCACTCCAGGGGTACTGACAAACCCCACCCCCCCGGGTTACCGTCGGCCGCAGCCCACATAAGTGGACTAAACCTTTACTCGGATCGTCCGGCACGTTCCTGCCGGTGAAGGAGTGCGAGAACTATGGCCACGGTCACGTTTGACAAGGCGACCCGGATCTACCCGGGCACCGAGCGTCCCGCCGTCGACGGGCTCGACATCGAGATCGAGGACGGCGAGTTCCTCGTCCTCGTCGGCCCCTCCGGCTGTGGCAAGTCCACCTCCCTGCGCATGCTCGCGGGTCTCGAGGACGTCAACAGCGGCTCCATCCGCATCGGCGAGCGCGACGTCACCCACCTGCCGCCGAAGGACCGGGACATCGCGATGGTGTTCCAGAACTACGCGCTGTACCCGCACATGACCGTCGCCGACAACATGGGCTTCGCGCTCAAGATCGCCGGCCGCCCGAAGGACGAGATCCGGCAGAAGGTCGAGGAGGCCGCCAAGATCCTCGACCTCACCGAGTACCTGGGCCGCAAGCCGAAGGCCCTCTCCGGTGGTCAGCGCCAGCGTGTCGCGATGGGCCGCGCCATCGTGCGCCAGCCGCAGGTCTTCCTGATGGACGAGCCGCTGTCGAACCTCGACGCCAAGCTCCGTGTCCAGACCCGTACGCAGATCGCGTCGCTGCAGCGCCGCCTCGGCATCACCACCGTCTACGTGACCCACGACCAGGTCGAGGCCATGACGATGGGTGACCGCGTGGCGGTCCTCAAGGACGGTCTGCTGCAGCAGGTCGACACCCCGCGCAACATGTACGACAAGCCGGCCAACCTCTTCGTCGCGGGCTTCATCGGCTCCCCGGCGATGAACCTGGTCGAGGTCCCGATCACCGACGGCGGTGTGAAGTTCGGCAACAGCGTCGTCCCGGTCGACCGCGAGGCCGTCGGCACCGCCGCCGACAAGGGCGACACCACGGTGACCGTGGGTGTCCGTCCGGAGCACTTCGACCTGGCCAACGGCGAGGCGAAGTCGCTGAGCAAGGACGAGCACGCCGGTCTGGCCGTCACGGTCAACGTGGTCGAGGAGCTCGGCGCCGACGCGTACGTCTACGGCACCGCGCACGTCGGCGGCACCGACAAGGACCTCGTCGTCCGCGTGGGCGGCCGCGCCGTCCCGGAGAAGGGCGAGACGATCCACGTCGTCCCGCGCTCCGGCGAGACCCACGTGTTCTCCACCTCCTCCGGCGAGCGCCTGGGCTGAACCCGGCCGGACCCGCTCGACTGACGGCGGCGCCGTATCCCGCAAGGGGTGCGGCGCCGCCGCCGTTTCCGGCCGAACACCGCAGACTGTCGACAAATCACCGAACACGTCGACGACTTCGGGCCCGTAACGTCAACACGAAAATCGAATATCCGGGCATCACGCACCCGTTGGAGTGACTCAATGTCGCCAAATCACTACAGGTCGCTACGATCCCGTCTGTGACTCAGGCAGCCCGCCGCATCGGCAGAACTCTCGCGTTCGTACTCCCCGTCGTCCTCGTCCTGTCGGGGACGCTCGCCGTCGCCACCGTCCCCTGGGCGGCCGGACCGACGGAGTCCCGGCTTCTCCCCGCGTCCGCCACGGACGCCGCGGCGAAGGCCGGCCCGCCCGCCCCGCAGGAGATCCTGCGCAGCCGGCTGCTCGCCGAGCTGCAGGAGAAGGACCCCGGGGCGGCCCTGACCTCGCTGCAGCAGGAGATGAACGCCAGCCCGTCGCTGGCGCGGCACTGCATGGGGATCGCCCGGGCGCTGGGCCGCGCGGCGGTCGCGAAGTACGGCCCGGTGCGGGCGCAGTCCTACTCGCGCCCCGTGTGCGACACGTCCTTCGCCTCCGGGGTGTCCGCCGCCCGGTAGCACCGGTCCGCCGCGTGCGCGGCACCCCCGGCGCATAGGGTGCTGGGCATGACTGAACACTCTCGTCCGACGCAAGCCGTGGTCCTGGCCGGTGGTCAGGGGTCACGGCTTCGTCCGTACACCGACGACCGGCCGAAGCCCATGGTGGAGATCCCGGGCACCGGGACGCCGATCATCGGCCATCAGCTGGCCTGGCTGGCCGAGGAGGGTGTCACGGACGCCGTGGTCTCCTGCGGGCATCTGGCGGAGGTGCTCCAGGAGTGGCTGGACGCCGCCTCGCTGCCGCTGAAGGTGACCACGGTGGTGGAGAGCGAGCCGCTGGGCCGCGGCGGCGGGCTGAAGTACGCGGCGGCATCCCTGCCCCGCCCCGACGAGCCCTGGTACGCCACGAACGGCGATATCTGGACGCGCTTCTCGCTGCGCGAGATGGCCGACTTCCACCATGAGCGGGACGCCGACGCGACGCTGGCGCTGGCCCGGCCGCGGATCCCTTGGGGTGTGGTGGAGACCGACGAGTTCGGCCATGTGCTGGACTTCATCGAGGCGCCGCCCTCGCCGTATCTGGTGAACGCGGGCGTGTACGTCTTCTCGGCGGAGTTCACGGCGATGCTCCCGGACCGCGGGGACCACGAGCGCACCACGTTCCCGCGGCTGGCCCGGTCCCGCCGGCTGGCGGGCTTCCCGCTGCCGCAGGGCGCGTACTGGCGGGCGATCGACACGGCGAAGGACCTCACGGAGGCGGCGAAGGAGCTGGCCGCGGTCCGGCAGCGGGGCTGAGGCCGGCGGTCCGGCAGCGGGGGTGAGCCCCAGCGGTCCCGCAGCGGGGGTGAGGCCCACGGACGACGCGAGAGGGGACGGCCGCTCCGGCCGTCCCCTCTCGCGTCGTGCGTGCCGCTGTCAGCCCAGCAGACCGCCGAGCAGGCCGGGCTCCTCCGACGTACCGCCCGACGTGCCGCCGGAGTCCCCCGTGCCGCCCGTCGAGCCGTCGCCGCCGCTCGAGGAGGAGGGCTCCGGCGCGGTGCCGGTGTCCTGCGGCGGGGCGGTGTCCTGTGCCGGTGCCTCCTCGCCGACCGTGCCGGGGGCGCTGGTCGTGGCGCCCGCGGTGGGTGTGGTCGCGGACTGCGAGGGCGTGGTCCCGGCCTCCTCCGACTCCGTGGGGGAGGGGCTGCCGGATCCGGCGGGCCCGCCCCGGGCGTCGCCGCCGGGGGTGGAGGGCAGCGGCTCGCCGGGCAGGTGGTTGACGGGCGGCTCGCCCGGTCCGGGCACGGTGATGGTGGCGGAGGACCGGACGGCGCTGCCCAGCAGGGAGCCGAGGAGCAGCGTGAGGCCGACGACGACGGTCGCGTACACCACGCCGCGCCGCAGCACGAAGCGGCGCAGCTCCCACAGCGCCGAGCGGGGACCGAGGCGCCGCCACGCCTGGCCCGCGAGGCGCGCGTCGACCGAGTAGACGGGGGCGCCCGCGATGAGCAGCGGCGACCAGGCCGCGAGGAAGATGATCTCGGAGGCGTCGTACGACGGGTCGGTGCGCCAGCTGATGGTGGCGACGAGCCCGGCGGCCAGCAGCACACCGACGCCGGCCGCGAGGCGCTGCCACAGTCCGCAGACGGTCAGCACACCGACGACGATCTGCAGGAACGCCACGGTCAGCCCCATGCCCACCGGGTGCGCCAGGGCGTACTCGTGGACGGGCTGGGCGACGCTCCACGGCTCCAGCGAGTTCATCCAGCTCGCCAGCCGGCCGCGCTCGCCGCTGTCGAAGTACAGCGGGTCGCAGAGCTTGCCCATGCCGTTGTAGACGGCGACGAAGCCGAGGAAGATCCGCAGCGGCAGCAGCACCACGCCGAGGTTGAGCCGCCGCCCCGGGTAGTACGCGTGCCGGACCGGGTCGGCGCCGTGCCGGCGCGGCCGGGCGGTGTCGTCGTCGCCCTCGTAGGCGTAGTCGTCGCCCTGGTAGCCGTAGTCCTCGCCCGCGTGGCCGTCGTACGCCTCGGGGCCCGGGCCGTACGGCGGCGCGCCGGGGCCGCCGACCGGGGGCAGCAGCTGGGTCTCGTCCGCGGCGGGGCGCGGCGAGATGATCGGGATCGGCGCCGTGGCGTCGGGGTCGAAGCGGGGCAGCAGCTGGGTCTCGACCGCGTCGGGGGCGTCGGCGAGGGCCGTGCCCGTACGGCGTACCGCCTGCAGCAGCTGCCCGGCGGCGGGGTCGCCGGGGGTGGTCCGGCCGCTCCACACCACGGGACGCACCCGGGGGACGGCGGCCGTGCGGGTCACGACGGTGGCACGGCTTCCGGGGCGCGGGCCGAAGGCGCCGGAACTCGGCCCGAGCCGCACCCGGAAACTCACGTTGTTGACGCTGACCTGCGCCGGGTCGCTGGGAACCCGCACCATGGTCAGCGCGTCGGTGTCCTCGAATCCCTGCGAGCGTCCCCCCATGGGCGGGCGCGGCGTTCTGGTGTCCACACTCATCTAACCGAGTGACATGGCGTTTGGACACTGCCTGACCCGTCCGGAGTGTCCGGAACCCGTCAAAGATCTCCGGACGGGGGCGTACGCCGCGGGCTCACGCGCGCCGGCGCGCCGCCTCGTACAGCACGATGCCCGCGGCCACACCGGCGTTCAGCGACTCGGCGCCGCCCGGCATGGGGATGCGGACCTTGATGTCGCAGGTCTCCCCGACGAGCCGCCCGAGGCCCTTGCCCTCGGACCCGATGACGATGCACACGGGACCCTCCAGCGCGTCCAGGTCGTGCACGGACGCCTCCCCCTCGGCGGCCAGGCCGACGACGGTGATGCCCTCCTTCTTGTACGCCTCAAGGCACCGGGTCAGGTTGGTGGCGCGGGCGACGGGCGTACGGGCGGCGGTGCCGGCGGAGGTCTTCCAGGCCCCGGCTGTCATCCCGGCGGCGCGGCGCTCGGGGACGACGACGCCGTGGCCGCCGAAGGCCGAGACGGACCGGACGATGGCGCCGAGGTTGCGCGGGTCGGTGACGCCGTCGAGGGCGACGATGAGGGGGTCCTCGCCCTCGTCGTAGGCGGCGGCGCTGAGCTCGTCCGGCAGCGCGTACTCGTACGGCGGGACCTGCAGGACCAGGCCCTGGTGGTTGAGGCCGCCGGTGAGCCGGTCCAGCTCGGGGCGCGGGGCCTCCATCAGATGGATGTCGCCGCGCTCGGTGGCGAGCTGCAGGGCGGCCCGCACCCGCTCGTCGTTGTCGATGAACTGCTGGACGTACAGCATCTTGGCGGGCACGCCGTCGCGCAGCGCCTCGAAGACGGGGTTGCGGCCGACCACGAGCTCGCTGGAGCCCTTGCCGCCGCCGCGGCGCTGGGGCGCGCGGCCCCCGCCGGCCGCCTTGCGGGCGGCGGCGTTGGCCGCCTTCTGCTTGGCGTGGCCCTTGCGCATGTGCGCGGGCGGCGTGGGGCCCTTGCCCTCCAGGGCGCGGCGCCCCTTGCCACCGGTGCCGACGGTCGCGCCCTTCTTGTTGGAAGTGCGCCGGCCTCGTCGCTGGCTGTTCCCGGCCATGGGGATCACCTATCTCTTACTTCTGCGTACGTCATGAGTGTGCCGCCCGCGTGGGCGGGCGGCACGTCAGAGGCTGTGCTCAGCCCAGTGTCCAGCGCGGGCCCTCGGCCGTGTCCTCGATCACGAGGCCCGAAGCCTGCAGCTGGTCGCGGATGGCGTCCGCGGTCGCGTAGTCCTTGCGGGAGCGGGCCGCCTCCCGCTGGTCCAGCACCAGCCGCACCAGGGAGTCGACGGCGCCGTGCAGCTCCTCGCTGCGGTCGTTGGCCCCGCCGGACCACTGTGCGTCCAGCGGGTCCAGGCCCAGTACTCCCAGCATGGCGCGGACCTCGGCCAGCCGGGCCACGGCGGCTTCCTTGTCGTCCGCGGCCAGGGCGGAGTTGCCCTGGCGCACGGTGGTGTGCACGACGGCCAGGGCCTGCGGCACGCCCAGGTCGTCGTCCATCGCCTCGGCGAACGCGGGCGGCACCTCGGCGGCGGGCTCGACCGGTCCGCCGGCCAGCTCCACCACGCGCTGGACGAAGCCCTCGATCCGCGCGAACGCGGCCTCGGCCTCGCGCAGGGCCTCCTCGCTGTACTCGATCATCGACCGGTAGTGCGGGGTGCCCAGGTAGTAGCGCAGCACGATGGGGCGCCAGCGCTGGAGCATGTCGGCGATGAGGACGGAGTTGCCGAGGGACTTCGACATCTTCTCGCCGCTCAGGGTGACCCAGGCGTTGTGCATCCAGTACTTCGCGAAGTCGTCGCCGTACGCCTTGGCCTGGGCGATCTCGTTCTCGTGGTGCGGGAAGATCAGGTCGATCCCGCCGCCGTGGATGTCGAACGCCCGGCCCAGGTACTTGTGCGCCATGGCGGAGCACTCCAGGTGCCAGCCGGGGCGGCCACGGCCCCACGGGGTCTCCCAGGAGGGCTCGCCCGGTTTGGCGGCCTTCCACATCGCGAAGTCGCGGGGGTCGCGCTTGCCGGTCTCGCCCTCGCTCTCGGGCTGCAGGAGGTTGTCCAGCTCCTGGTTGGACAGCGCCAGGTACTCCGGGAAGGAGCGCACGTCGAAGTAGACGTTGCCCTCCGACGCGTAGGCGTGACCGTTATCGATCAGCCCGCGCATCATCTCGATCATCTCGGGGATGTGGCCCGTGGCGCGGGGCTCGTAGGTCGGCGGGAGCACCCCGAGAGCGTCGTAGCTGTGGTTGACGCCGCGCTCGTTCTCGTAGCCGATCGCCCACCAGGGGCGGCCCTGCTCGCCCTGCTTGGTGATGATCTTGTCGTCGATGTCGGTCACGTTGCGGACCAGCGTGACGTCGTGCCCGCGGTACGCCAGCCAGCGGCGCAGGATGTCGAAGTTCACCGCGCCCCGGACATGGCCGATGTGCGGTGCGGCCTGCACGGTGAGGCCGCACAGGTAGATCGAGACGCAGCCCGGTGTGATCGGGGTGAAGTCACGGATCCGCCGGGCGCCGGTGTCGTACAGCCGAATAGTCACGAGTCAAGGGTAGTGGCCCGCGGGGGCTGCCTCCGCCCGGTCCGGCGCCCCCGGGGGCACCGGACACGGAATTGTCATCATCGGCCGGGCCCGGCTCAGGCCGGGCCGCGCACCACCAGCGCCGTGGCCACGCCCATCAGCCCCTCCTCCCGGCCCGGGAAGCCGAGGCCGTCCGTCGTCGCGCCGGAGACCGACACGGGGGCGCCGACCGCCTCCGACAGCAGCTTCTGGGCCTCCTCGCGGCGCTTGCCGACCTTCGGCCGGGGACCGATCACCTGGACCGCCACGTTGCCGATCGTGAAGCCCGCGGCGCGGACGATACGGGCGGCCTCCCGGAGCAGGGTGAGACCCGAGGCGCCGGCCCATTCGGGGCGGCCCGTGCCGAAGTGGGCGCCGAGGTCGCCGAGGCCCGCGGCGGAGAAGAGGGCGTTGCAGGCGGCGTGGCAGACGACGTCCGCGTCGCTGTGGCCGGCGAGGCCGGGCCCGGAGTCGTCCCAGCGCAGGCCGGCGACCCAGAGTTCGCGGCCCTCCTCGTAGGCGTGGATGTCGGTGCCGATGCCGACCTGCGGAAGGAGGACCGGCGGGACGCCTTCGGCGCCGTGGCCGCCCTGGCCGCTCTGGCCGCTCTTGTTGTCAGAAGCCACCGGTCTCCCTCCTACGGGCCAGGACCGCCTCCGCGAGGACGAGGTCCAGCGGCCGGGTGACCTTGAACGCCTCCTCGTGGCCGGGGACGAGGACCACGGGGTGGCCGAGCCGCTCGACCATGCCGGCGTCGTCGGTCGCCCCGTCACCGGCGGCCACGGCGAACTTCTCGTGCGCGGCGGCCAGCACGGACCGCGAGAAGCCCTGGGGCGTCTGGACGGCGCGCAGGAGCGCGCGGTCCGGGGTCGCCACCACGAGCTCCGGCTCGTCCGGGGCGCCGGGCGCGGCGATCTGCTTGACGGTGTCCGCGAGGGGCAGCGCCGGCACGACGGCCGGCGCCCCGTCCCGTACGGCCGAGGCGACGGCCTCGACCGTGTCGACGGGGACGAGCGGCCGCGCCGCGTCGTGGACCAGGACCACGTCGACGTCGTCGGGCAGCGCCGCGAGGCCGAGGGCCACCGACTCCTGGCGGGTCGCGCCACCGGGGACGACGAGGATCTCGGCGCTGGGCGAGGCGTCCGCGCACAGCGCCCGCACCTCGGCGACGGCCGCCTCCCCGGGCGGGGCGACGACCACGACGAGGGAGACGGCGCGGGCCCGGGCCATGGCCCGTACGGCGTGCACGAGCATGGGGATGCCGCCGAGGGAGCGCAGGGCCTTGGGGGTGCCGGGGCCGAGGCGCACGCCGCGTCCCGCCGCGGGGATGACCGCGGCGGTGCGCCCGGTGCGGGCGGCGGCCGGCGATTCAGACATTGCCACGGTGTTCAGGTTTCGACCTCGAGACGTGTTGGGTATGGCCAGGAGGAACCCCACGCCCGGGTACCACCCGGAGCGCGGGGAGTGCCGGGGTCACAGCTGCCGCCCCTTCCGTGACGCTCCACGCGGCAGCGCCTCGGCCCGGCACGGCGGCACGGCACGCTTGTATTAAGCACCGCAACCGTGCCGCGGTGCATATACACATGCCGCAGCGCCCGATGAATCATCGGGCACCACGGCATCTGTACGTACGCTCACTCGTGATCACACAAGTAATGAGCGGTGTTCACTTATCAGCGATCACGTCCGCGCGCCCGCACGGCGGCATACGTGGCGGCAACGCGTCGCGTCGTCTCTTGGTCGTGCAGTCGTGCAGTCGTGCTTCAGGAGGCGAGAACTTCGTCGAGGAGGGCCTCGGCCTTGTCCTCGTTGGTGCTCTCGCAGAGCGCCAGTTCGCTCACCAGGATTTGCCGAGCCTTGGCGAGCATTCGCTTCTCGCCGGCGGAAAGACCGCGCTCCCGCTCCCGGCGCCACAGGTCCCGGACCACTTCGGCGACCTTGATGACGTCGCCGGAAGCCAGCTTCTCCAGGTTCGCCTTGTAACGACGCGACCAGTTCGTCGGCTCTTCCGCATACGGTGCGCGCAGCACCTCGAAGACCCGCTCCAGCCCTTCCTGGCCCACTACATCGCGTACGCCGACGAACTCCGCATTGTCCGCCGGTACACGCACCGTCAAGTCGCCCTGGGCGACTTTCAGCACCAAGTAGGTCTTGTCCACACCCTTGATCTGGCGAGTTTCGATGGCCTCGATCAGCGCGGCCCCGTGATGGGGATAGACCACGGTGTCGCCAACCTTGAACGTCATGTGACAGGTACCCCTTCCGTGGCTATCCAGGGTAACACGGGAACGGCCGCTTCTGAATGGCGTTTTCGCAGGTCAGGGCATATCTCGGGGCTTGACAACAGCGGCCGTATCGTGCTGCGCGGGCCCTCGTCAAGCGGGTTTCCGCAGGTCGGGACCCGTCTGCGGCGGGGGTGAAACAGGGCCGTTACCGGAAGGGGCTGTCCCGCCAAGTGAACCATACGTCCCTTTTGCCGGAGTCCGTATGGCGCACTTCACGTGCCCCGTTCGGCCCTGCGCGGGCAACGGAAGGCAAAATCTCGAATTGATCATTCCCTGCGATCATTCCGGCAATAGGCATGGCCTCCGAGCAGGGTGGCAGACCCGCTGTTCGTGATCTCGGATTCGTAAATCGCGGGCAATAGCAGGCCGGTCCGTTCCCCCGTGGGGGTGGGTCGCGGGTGAGGCGTGCGCACGGGGTCGGTAGTGTGATCACGCAAAGCCCCATCAGCACAAGCACGTCCAAGGAGTTGCGCCGCCGTGAGCCGCAGCCTTCGACGCGGCGCGGTCGCCGCCGCCTCTCTTCTTCTCCTCCCGCTGGCCCTCACCGCGTGTGCGGCCGGCAACAACGCCGAGACCGGCAAGATCCGTCCGGACAACGCCGAGGTGACCGACGGTGCGATCAAGGTGCAGAACGCCTTGATCATCACCGCCGACAAGGGCGGTGAGGAGACCGCCTCGGTCTCCGCCCGCGTCTTCAACAGTGACACCGAGCCGCAGACCCTCGAGGAGCTGACCATCCCCGGCACCTCGGCGAAGGTGAAGCTGCGCCCCGCCGGCGGCGGCGGTGGCGAGCTCACCGTCCCGGCCGGCGGCTCCCTGATGCTCGGCGGCGAGGGCAACCCCTCCGCCCTCATCAGCGGAGGCGTCTCCGATCTGACCGACGGCAACACCCACAACCTCCTCTTCCAGTTCGACAGGACCGGCAAGGTCGAGCTGGCGGCGATGGTCGTGCCGGCCGTGGGCACCTACGCCGAGTTCGGTCCGTCGGCCGCCGCCTCCGCGCCGGGCGCGTCCGCGTCGCCGTCCGCTTCCCCGTCCCCCTCCGAGTCCGCGAGCGCGGAGCAGGCCACGGACGCCGGCACCGAGGACGCGGCGCCGGGCGACGCGACGGCTTCGCCGCAGGCGTCGGAGTAGTACGGGCGCGTTCACGTCGTACGACATGAGGAACCGGCGGCGCCCCTTTCCGGGCGCCGCCGGTTCCTCGTGTACGTGACGTGCTGTCGCCGGTCTACGGCTCGAACTTGTAGCCGAGTCCGCGCACCGTCACCAGATAGCGCGGCGCGCCCGGGTCGGGTTCGATCTTGGCGCGCAGACGCTTGACGTGGACGTCGAGGGTCTTGGTGTCGCCGACGTAGTCCGCGCCCCAGACCCGGTCGATGAGCTGCATCCGGGTCAGCACCCGGCCGGCGTTGCGCAGCAGCATCTCCAGCAGGTCGAACTCCTTCAGCGGCAGGTCGACCTTGTCACCGGCGACGGTGACCACGTGCCGGTCCACGTCCATCCGCACCGGGCCGACCTCGAGCGCGGCCGGGGCGGCCTCCTCGGGCTCGCCGCGGCGGCGCAGCACGGCGCGGATCCGGGCGACGAGTTCGCGGGAGGAGAAGGGCTTGGTGACGTAGTCGTCGGCTCCTATCTCCAGGCCGACGACCTTGTCGATCTCACTGTCCTTGGCGGTGACCATGATCACCGGGACGTTGGACCGGCTGCGCAGCTGCCGGCACACCTCGGTGCCGGGCAGCCCCGGCAGCATCAGGTCGAGCAGCACCAGATCGGCGCCGTTGCGCTCGAAGTCGTCCAGCGCTTCGGGGCCCGTGGGCGCGATGGCGACCTCGAAGCCCTCCTTGCGGAGCATGTACGACAGCGCGTCGCTGAACGATTCCTCGTCCTCGACGACCAGGACACGGGTCACCGGTGGACCTCCGGTCGGGCAGGGGTGAAGGGGGTTGCCGGCTGCTGCGGATTTTCTCCACAACCGTCAGCCGATGTCACTGCCTGTTGGTAGGTTGGGCATCGCCGGGTGACGAAAACCAAGCCGTCCGGCTGCTCAACCCCTGCGGTGGCAGGCGAAACACACTGAGATCGCGGGCTCGATGCCTGCCGTCGCCGGGAGTGGCTCGGAGACGTGAAACCCTGCGTGGAGCTGGTGTAAGACCCGGAGTCCGGGCTGTCGGTGGTGAAGCGCGGACCGTAGCTCCTGCCCGTTAGGGCCGGGAACGGACCTTCTGGGCCGAAAGGCTCGGAATGTTGAGACCGGGTTACGGTCTCGGCAACGGTCACGGAATGGCCTCCGGGGCGGGATGGGGTGCGTGGTCTGGCACGGGGTCGTCGGCGTCCTCGTCGACGCCGGACGGTTCGATCAGGGCGCCGCTCACCCCGCCCTGGCCCTCGCGGCGCGGCATGGCCGCCTCGGGGAGCCGCAGGGTGAACGTGGAGCCCTGGCCTTCGGAGCTCCACACACCCACCTCGCCGCCGTGGGAGGCGGCGACGTGCTTGACGATGGCGAGGCCGAGGCCCGTGCCACCGGTGGCGCGTGAGCGGGCCGGGTCGACGCGGTAGAAGCGTTCGAAGATGCGGTCGCGGTCCCTCTCGGAGATGCCGATGCCCTGGTCGGTCACGGCGATCTCGATGAGGTGGCCGCCGGGGGCGGTGATGCGCCGGGCCGCGATGCCGACCCGGGTGCGGGCCGGGCTGTAGTTCACGGCGTTCTCCACCAGGTTCCCGAGCGCCGCGGCGAGCTGGCCGCGGTGGCCCCAGACCGTGAGGCCGTCGATGCCGCCGGCGGCCATGGTGATCTGCTTCGTGGAGGCCGCGTGCCGGCAGCGGTCGATGGCCTCGGCGACGAGTTCCTCCACGCGGACGGGCTCGGCGTCGTCCAGCGGATCGTCGTTCTGCACCCGGGAGAGGTCGATGAGCTCCTGGACGAGGTTCGTCAGCCGGGTGGCCTCGATCTGCATCCGGCCGGCGAAGCGGTCGACCGCCTCGGGGTCGTCGGACGCGTCCATCACGGCTTCGGAGAGCAGGGAGAGGGCGCCGACGGGGGTCTTCAGCTCGTGGCTGACGTTGGCCACGAAGTCGCGGCGTACCGCCTCGATCCGGCGGGCCTCGGTGAGGTCCTCCACGAGCAGCAGCACCAGGCGCGAGCCGAGCGGCGCCACCCGGGCGGAGACGGCGAGCGCCTCGCCGCGGCCGCTGCGCCGCGGCAGATCCAGTTCGACCTGCCGTATCTCACCGTCGCGCCGGGTCTGGCGGGCCATGGCGAGCATCGGCTCGACGGCGAGCCGGCCGCCGCGGACCAGCCCCAGCGCGTACGCGGCGGAGCTGGCCTTGACGACCGCGTCCTCCTCGTCGAGTACGACGGCGGAGGAGCGGAGCACCGACAGCACCGTGTCGACGCCGGGAGGCAGGACGGGCTCGGTGTGCAGGGAGCTGCGGGTGGGGCGGGCCTGCTCGCGTTCGCTCCAGCGGAACGCCAGCATGGCGATCACGCCGGTGCACAGCCCGGCGATCGCAGCCAATGCGGCGACCGCCGCGTTCAGGTCCATGGCTCCAGGTTAGGCACGTCGGAGAGGGGTTCCACACCCATCAGAGTGGGACCTCGAACTCCAGTCGCCAAGAGTTCACCCTCAGGTCGGCCCCGGTTCACAAAGCTGGCGCGGGTCGCCCGGCATGGTGGATGCTGCGGAAAACCGCGAAGATAGCTGTGCAAATCGGCTGGGTTGATCAGCCGGTGGAAGGACTGTGATGCGGGACACTTATCACGAGGAGCTCGACTCGATCGGCGAGGGGCTGGTCGAGATGGCCCGCCTCGTAGGGTCCGCCATGGGCCGGGCCACGACGGCACTGCTGGACGCCGACCTGAAGCTCGCGGAGACCGTGATCGAGGGCGACGAGAAGGTCAACGACCTGCAGCAGGAGCTCGAGGCCCGGGCGATCCAGCTGCTGGCCCGGCAGCAGCCCGTGGCCACGGATCTGCGGATAGTCGTCACGAGCCTGCGGATGAGCGCCGACCTGGAGCGTTCCGGAGACCTCGCCAAGCACGTCGCCAAGCTGGCGCGGCTGCGCTACCCCGTCTCCGCGGTGCCGGGGCACCTGCACTCGACGATCATGGAGATGGGCCAGCTGGCGCAGCGCCTGATGGCCAAGGCGGCGGACGTCATCACGACGAAGAACGTCGACATGGCGCTGGAGATGGAGACGGACGACGACGCGATGGACGCGCTCCACCGCAAGCTCTTCCAGCACCTGATGGACGACCGCTGGAAGGACGGCATCGAGACGGCAGTCGACGTCACCCTGTGCGGCCGCTACTACGAGCGCTTCGCGGACCACGCGGTGTCGTGCGCGGGCCGGGTGGTGTACCTGGTGACGGGCGAACACGCGGAAGAGGTCGCGGCGGCGGAGGGGTAGGCCGTACGGCCGGCCGTCGGGGCGTACGACTGGACCGCCACGGCGCACGACCCGACGACAAGGGCGCACGGACGGCCCGCCCGGCGCGCGGCTGCCGACGTGCATCCGCGCGCCGTTGATGCGCCCACGCGGCGGGGCATGAATGGGAGTGGAACTCTTCGCCCACCTCCAAGGAGGCCATCCATGGCGGACACCCCCACTCCCACCTCCCGCGAACAGCCCCCGGCCGCCGAACCCCGCCGACTCCCGCTGCTGGGCGCGTGCGGCTGCGGCTCGGGATGCGGCTGCGGCTGCCAGTCGGGCGGCTCCTGCCAGTGCGGCGGCGGCTGCTGCCACTGACCACTGACACCGACGACATGACGCAGCCCCGGCCCGGGAGCTCCCGG
>NZ_JBFAXR010000033.1:0-70907 GCF_040680895.1 Streptomyces sp. NPDC051940
CTCGTGCTGGAAGCGGCAGTTGCGCAGCTCGACATACGGTTTGACCTGGCCGCCGGAGAGGTCGAGGGTGCCGCCCGGGCAGTGCGAGGGCGTGCGCACACCGGCGCTGCTGGCCGCGGCGCGTCCGCTGCCGCTGACCGACCGTGAGCGGGAGATCGTCACCCTCGCCGCCCGCGGGCTGACGAACCGGGAGATCGCGGAACGGCTGGTGGTGTCCGTACGGACCGTGGAGGGCCATCTGTATCGCGTCGGCGCCAAGCTCGGCGTCAGCGACCGCGCCGCGTACGCCGACCTGCTGCGCCTCGCCGTACCACCCGGGGAGATCGGGTAGGCGACTACTCGTGTCGCCGCCGCGCACCCGCCGCACGATGGGAGTCCGTGCAGGAAGGGGAGCGATTATGCCGACGACAGCGCACCACACACCACCGGGCGGCGGCGTCCGGTACGAGATGACCGACGGCGTCCACATCGTGAAGGCGTCCGCGGAGGACACCTGCGGTGTCTTCGAGATGTTCGAGGTCCTCGCCCACCCCGGCCCCGCCGCCCCACCGCACCGCTCACCCTGGTCCGGATCCCTGCACGTGCTGGAGGGCACCCTGTCGGCGCAGGTGGAGGGGACGACGTACGAGCTGACCGTCGGCGCGACGCTCGTCATCGAGCCGCTGGCCGCCTTCACCTTCTGGGTCGACGGCGCCGCCGCGCGTTTCCTGGCCGTCACGACGGGCGACGGGGCGGGCAGGTTCTTCGCGGACTTCGCGGCGAACGTACCGGCCGGCAAGCCCGTCGAGGAGGTCCTGCCGCAGCTTCTGGCCGTGACGCAGCGGCACGGCGTGAGCATCGCGGCCCCGGCGGACGGGGCGGACGGCTGATGTCCGGCGACGGCAGGACGGTCCTCATCACCGGCGCGAGCCGGGGCATCGGCCGGGCCACGGCGCTGCACCTGGCCGGGCGCGGCTGGCAGGTCGTCGCCGGCGTGCGCGACCCGGCGGCGGGGGAGGAGCTGTGCGGCCGGTCGCCGCGCATCACGGCGGTGGAGCTGGACGTGACGGACGACGGTCAGGTGGCCAAGCTGGCCGGTCAGCTGCCGCCCCGGGTGGACGCCCTGGTCAACAACGCCGGCATCGGGGTCGGCGGACCGGTCGAGTCGGTCGCGGTCGACGAGGTCCGGCGGCAGTTCGAGGTCAATGTGTTCGGCCAGATCGCGGTGACCCAGGCCGTACTGCCCCGGCTGCGGGAGAGCCGGGGCCGGCTGGTGTTCGTCTCCTCCCTCAACGGGCGGGTCGCGGTGCCCATGTCGGGCGCCTACAACGCCTCCAAGTACGCGGTGGAGTGCCTGGCGGACAACCTGCGGGTGGAGCTGCGGCCGTGGGGCATCCGGGTCGTGCTCGTCGAACCCGGGTGCATCGACACCGATCCGTGGCGCCGGATGCTGGAGACCTTCGACGAGTTCATGGGCGCGATGACACCCGCGCACCGGGAGCTGTACGCCGCGCACCTCACCGGCGAGCGCGCCCTGCTGGCCCGGCTGCAGAAGCAGGCGCGGCCCGTGGACCTGGTCGCGGAGGCCGTCGAGCGGGCGCTGACGCGGGCGCGGCCGCGCAGCCGGTATCTGGTCGGCGGGGACGCGAGGATGTTCGTCGCGCTGAAGAAGGCCCTGCCCACGCCGGTGTTCGACGCACTGCTGGCACGGGGGCTCGGGATGAGGTGACGACCTCGCGGCCTCAGCCGCCGTCGTGGGCCGCGCGCCACTCCCGGTAGCCGTCCAGCGCCGTCGGCAGCGTCGGATAGATCCGGTCCTCGCCCACCGACGCGCTGAGCCCGTACGCGTCCAGCGCCTCCCGCAGATCCTGCTTGACCCGGGCCAGCGAGAACACCGTGCCCTGCTCGGCGAGTTCCGCGCGCAGCGCCTCCACCGCGTCCAGGGCGGTGATGTCGACCTCCACGTTGGCCTCCATGTTCAGCACGAACCAGGCCGGCCGCTCCGGCTCCTGGGCGACGGCCGCCAGGGCGCGGCGGCGGAAGTCCTCCGCGTTGGCGAAGAACAGCGGCGAGTCGTAGCGGTAGACCACCAGGCCCGGGATGGTGTGCGCCTGCGGGTAGTCCTCGATGTCGTGCATCCCGGCGACCCCGGGGACCAGTCCCTGGACCGCGTCGTGCGGGCGCGCCACCCGGGCGAGCAGATCGGCGACGGACAGCGCCACGGCGACCAGCACGCCGTACAGGATGTCCAGCGCCAGCACCCCGAGCAGACAGCCCACGGCCAGCAGCAGCTCCCGCCGCCGGAACGCCGCCAGCCGGCGGAAGCCCGCCACGTCGATGAGCCGCAGCGCGGCGTACACGACGATCGCGCCCAGAGCCGCGGACGGGGTGTGGGAGAGCACGGGCCCGAGGAAGAGCAGCACCGCCACCACGCACGCGCAGGCGACCAGCGAGTGCAGCTGGGTGCGGCTGCCCGCCGAGTCGCCGAGCGCGGTACGGCTGGCGCTGCTGCTCACGGGGAAGCCCTGCAGCACGGCGGCGCCCGCGTTCGCGGCGCCGAGGGCGAGCAACTCCTGGTTGGCGTCCAGGGCCTCGCCGCCGCGCCGGGCGAACGCGCGGGCGGTGAGGACCACGTCGGTGTACCCCACCAGCAGGACGCCCAGCGCCGGCCCGAGGAGGTCCGCGAAGTAGCCGGTGTCCGGCAGCTCGGGGGTGGGAAGCCCGCCGGGGATCTCGCCGATGACCTGGATGCCGTGGTCCGTCAGGTCGAACAGGGCGACCGCCGCCGTGCCGACGAGGACGACGAGCAGCGGCCCCGGCACGCTGCGGGGGTGGTTCCGGGTGGCCAGGAGGAACGCCAGGGCGACGGCCGCGAGCACGGTGGTCGCGCCCTGCGACTCGTCCAGATGGGCGAGGAAGTGGCCCACCTGCGGGAAGAACGTCGAGCCCGCGCCGGGCACGCCGGTGATCCGCGGCAGCTGGTCGGCGATCATGATGAGGGCGACGCCCGTCATGTAGCCGACCAGCACCGGCCGGGACAGCAGGTCGGCGACGAAACCGAGCCGCAGCGCCCAGGCCGCCACGCACAGCGCGCCGATCAGCAGGGCGAGGCTCATCGCCAGCCCGGCGTACCGCTGCGGGTCCCCGTGGGCGAGCGGTGCCACGGCCACGGCGGTCATCAGCGCGGTCGTCGACTCGGGCCCCACGGACAGCTGCCGGGAGGAGCCGAGGACCGCGTACAGCACCAGCGGCAGCAGGATCGCCCACAGTCCGGTGACCGGCGGCAGCCCGGCGAGCCCGGCGTACGCCATCACCTGCGGCACCAGGTACGCCGCGACGGTCACGCCCGCCAGCAGGTCGCCGCGCAGCCAGGCGCGCCGGTAGCGGCGCAGTACGACGAGTCCGGGGAGCCGGCGTGCGAGCAGGCCGCTCCCGTCCGGCGTACCGGTGTCCTGGCCCGTGCGGGGGCGGCTGGGCAGCAGGCGGCGCCATCGGTTCGTCGGCTCGGGCATGAACGGCATCCTCACGGGAAGCGCCCCCGCCCCCGGCGCGACGCGCCGGGGGCGGGGTACGCGGTGGTGTGTGATCGGCTCCTGCCCGGTCCGGACACCGGCCGCCGGGTCAGGCGGCCCCGTCCCGCGGGGTGTCGTCGTCGACGATCTCCGCGTCCACGACGTCCTCCGGCTCGGACCGGCCGGACTCGTCCGACGCCCCCGGGGCCGTGTCACCGGCGCCGGAGTCCGCGCCCTGCTGGGCGCGCGCGTACATCGCGGCGCCGATCTTCTGCGCGGTGGTGGCGGCCTTCTCGATCGCCCGGCGCAGCGCGGGCGTGCTGTCGGGGGAGGTGTCCTTCAGCTGCTCCTTCAGCTGGGCGATGGCCGACTCCACCTCGGTCTTGTCGGCGGCGGGGATGCTCTCGCCGTGCTCGCGCAGCAGCTGCTCGGTCTGGTACACCAGCTGCTCGCCCTGGTTGCGGGTCTCGGCGGCCTCGCGCCGCCGCCGGTCCTCGTCGGCGTACTGCTCGGCCTCGCGCACCATGCGGTCGATGTCCTGTTTGGGGAGTGCCGACCCGCCCGTGACGGTCATCTTCTGCTCGCGGCCCGTGCCGAGGTCCTTGGCGGTGACGTGCATGATGCCGTTGGCGTCGATGTCGAAGGTGACCTCGATCTGCGGCACGTTGCGGGGAGCGGGCGGCAGGCCGGTCAGCTCGAACATGCCGAGCTTCTTGTTGTACGCCGCGATCTCCCGCTCGCCCTGGAAGACCTGGACGTTCACCGAGGGCTGGTTGTCCTCGGCGGTGGTGAAGACCTCCGAACGGCGGGTCGGGATCGTGGTGTTGCGCTCGATCAGCCGGGTCATGATGCCGTCCTTGGTCTCGATGCCCAGGGACAGCGGGGTGACGTCCAGCAGCAGCACGTCCTTGACCTCGCCCTTGATCACCCCGGCCTGCAGGGCGGCGCCCACAGCCACCACCTCGTCCGGGTTCACGCCCTTGTGCGGGTCCTTGCCGGTCAGCCGGCGCACCAGCTCCGACACGGCCGGCATCCGGGTGGAGCCGCCGACGAGGATGACGTGGTCGATGGCGGCCACGTTGATCCCGGCGTCCTTGACGGCCTGCTTGAACGGGCCCTCGCAGCGGGCCAGCAGATCCTGGGTGAGCTGCTGGAACTGGGCCCGCGTCAGCTTCTCGTCCAGGTGCAGCGGGCCGGAGGAGGACGCCGTGATGTACGGCAGGTTGACGGAGGTCTCGGTCGACGAGGACAGCTCCACCTTCGCCTTCTCGGCGGCCTCGCGCAGCCGCTGCACGGCCATCTTGTCCTTCGACAGGTCGACGCCGTACGCGTTCTTGAACTGCTTGACCAGGTACTCGACGATCCGCTGGTCCCAGTCGTCACCGCCCAGCCGGGTGTCGCCCGAGGTGGACTTGACCTCCACCACCCCGTCGCCGATCTCCAGCAGGGAGACGTCGAAGGTGCCGCCGCCGAGGTCGAAGACCAGCACCGTCTGGTCGTTCTCCTTGTCCAGCCCGTACGCCAGCGCGGCCGCGGTCGGCTCGTTGATGATGCGCAGCACCCGCAGCCCGGCGATCTCGCCCGCCTCCTTGGTGGCCTGGCGCTGCGAGTCGTTGAAGTACGCCGGCACGGTGATCACCGCGTCGTTCACCGTGTCGCCGAGGTACGACTCGGCGTCCCGCTTGAGCTTCTGCAGCACCCGGGCGGAGATCTCCTGGGCGGTGAACCGCTTCCCGTCGATGCTCCCGTCGTCCGGGAACCGCCAGGCCCCCTCGCCCACATGGCGCTTCACCGAGCGCACGGTGCGGTCGACGTTCGACACCGCCTGCCGCTTGGCGATCTCGCCGACCAGCACCTCGCCGGTCTTCGCGAACGCCACCACGGAGGGCGTGGTCCGTGATCCCTCGGCGTTGGTGATGACCGCGGGTTCACCGCCCTCCAGCACACTCACCACCGAGTTGGTCGTTCCCAGATCGATGCCTACCGCGCGAGCCATGCCCGGCCTCCTCCGCCTGCGCTCTCCGCCACTGCGCTGCGCGACGCCCCCGCTTTCCCAAGGGCCGTGCCACGGCAGGGAATCGGCGCCACTACTCCCTGCATAAAACTTGAGTCCCGGCTTGTCAACTTGGTGTACTGCCTGGGATTCCGGGGCGTCGGGCGGGGACCGGCTAGGACTTCAGATCGAGCGGGACCGTGTCCACCGTCACCACGCGCCCGTTCTCCGCCGAGATGACGTACGCCGTCAGGACGCCCTTTCCGGCCCGCGCGCTCCGGTAGGTGAGGGTCGTGTCGAACGTGCCGCGGGTGCCGCTGCCCGAGGTCGCCATCACCAGGACGTCCGCCACGACCTTGCCCGCCGCGTCGGTCAGCTTCAGGCGGAACTCCGCCTCGAAGGTGTTGGCGGTGCCCCGGACCCGTAGCGGCGAGTCCACGGTGTCGCCCAGCAGCGGCGACTCCACGAGCACGACGGGGGTCTCCTCCTCGAAGTCGGCCCGCCCGACGGGCCCGTCGAGGGTGACACCCTCGCCGCCAAACGAGGTGACCGGCTTCCCGTCCAGCCGGAAGGCGACCTTGCCGATGCTCGGGAAGCGGGTGGCCGTGTAGACGACCTGCGCCAGCCGGGCCCGCATCGAGGACGCGCCGCCGCCGTCGTCGAACCGGCCCGAGAGGTCCACGGTGGCCACCCGCGCGCGCAGCGCGACGGACCGCAGCGCGGTCCCGTCCGGGATGGCGGTCGTGCGCTCGTACCCGCGCTCACGCGCGTCGGGGCCGGCCAGCAGCGCGCGCAGCGCCTCGGCGGCGGTGGAGGGGGACTTCACCGTACGGGGTACGGCGGAGACCTTCCCGCCGTGCAGGAAGTAGACCGCCGTGCGCACCTCGCGCGGCGCGGTCGGCGACGGCGCGGGGGACGAGGCCGCGGGCGTGCTCGGCGTGGCGCTCGCCGTCGCCCCGGGCGTCGTGCTCGCCGCACCGCTCGGGGCCGTACCCCCACCCGAGCCCTCGCAGCCGGTGAGCGCGGCCGCCACGAGCAGGACGACGGCCGCCGCGTGCCATCTCCTTGACCGGCGAACGCCCATGACGACCTCCCGCACGTGTGACGTGGCGCGACTCTACGCCTGTGGGACCCCCGGCCCGCGCCGAACCCAACGCCCGGGCGCGCCGGATGCGCAAGGGCCATGAGGGGCCCTCGACTGCCCGAACGGACCGTGTGAAGCGTGCCGCCCGGTGAGGTACAGACTCGATTGTGGAACGGGGCAACAGTGCAGTGAGTACGGCGGAGTTACGGCTGGCGGTGGCCTTCACCGGCGGCGTGAGCCTGGCCGTGTGGATGGGCGGCGTGAGCCGCGAGATGAACCTGCTCGTCTCCGCCGCCGCGGAGAAGCGCGGGGGCCGGGTGCCGGCCGGTCCGACGGAATCGGCCCGCAGGGTGCGGGAGTGCTACCGGAAGCTGCTGCGCGTGCTGGACCTCGACGTGAGCGTCGACGTCCTGTCGGGCACCAGCGCCGGCGGCATCAACGCGGCCTGCCTCGGGCTGGCGACCGCCCGGGGCACCGACCTGGGCGGCCTGCGCGAGCTGTGGCTGCGCAACGGACAGCTGGAGGTCCTGCTCCGCGACCCGGCGGCCGAGGAGCAGCCGCCCTCTCTCCTCCAGGGGGACGGTGTGCTCCTCAAGGGCCTGAACGAGGCGATGCGCCAACTGGCGGGCGACGACGCGGGCTCTGACCATGACGAGGATGAGGACGCGACGCGCGTCCTCATCACGACCACCCTCCTCGACGGCCTGCCCACCCCGTTCCCCGACGACTACGGCACGACGATCCGCGACACCAGCCATCTGGGCCTGTTCACCTTCGACGGTAAGCAGCTGCGCGCCCCCGGGGCCCCGGCGGCCCTCGCACTCGCCGCCCGCAGCAGCGCGTCCTTCCCCGGCGCCTTCGAACCAGCCTTCGTACCCGTGGGCAGGAGCGGCGACGCCGAGCACCCGGACATGAAGCCCTATGTACGCGACCACAGGGCGAGCCAGTACTGCGCGGACGGCGGACTCCTCGCCAACCGCCCCGTCGGCCCCGCGCTCCAGGCGATCTTCGACCGTCCCGCGCACCGGCAGGTACGGCGGGTCCTCGCGTACGTCGTACCGTCACCCGGCGCCGTCCCCGACGCGCACAGGCAGCGGCGCGACGAGCACCGCCCGCACTCGCTGGCGTCGGCGCTGGTCGCCGACCTCAACGCCGCCCTGTCGCAGACCATCACCGCCGATCTCGCCGCCCTGGCCGCCCACAACAGCCGGGCCAGGGCCCGGCGCCGCGGCGAGGTCCAGCTCGCCCGGCTGCTCGGGGCGGCCGTCAGGCCGGACCCGGTTCGCCTGGCCGACGACTACCGCGAACGGCGCGTCGGCGCCTGGGCCGAGGCAGCGGCGCAGGAGACGATGCGGCAGCTGGCGGCACCCGGCCGCATCGTCGCCGACGGGGCGGGACCGCGGCCCGCCGGTTTCGGCAGCGACCTCGAGATCCTGACCGCCGCGGCGCGCGATGTGCTGCTCCAGAAGCTGCCGCTGAATCCCGCCGACCCCGATCCGTACGCGCGGATGACGGCGTACGGCCGCCAGCCGCTCGACGGGGCCAAGGCCACCGTCCTGGAACTGCTGAACGCCTGCTTCGCGAGCAGGCCCGGCCCGCAGGAGCGCGCGGACATCGGAGCGCTCGCCGACTCGCTGCACCAGGCCATGCCGAAACGGGTGGACTCCCGGCTGGCCGAGGGCGTCACCGACGCGCTCGACGCCTGCGACCTCACCCGGCCGGGCGCCGTGACCCGGCTGGCCGGGTCCGGGCCGTGGCACGACGCGGTGCTCAGCCAGCTCCCGAAGCAGGACGAGCAGTCGAACGAACGCGACGAGCTTCGCGCCGCATGGGTGGAGCTGGCACGTGTGGCGGGGCAGGCCCGCCGGTACTTCACTCCGCCCGATTCGCCCGCGCCGGACGGCACGCCCTCCGCCGATGACATCGCCCGCGCCGAGGCGGCCGACGTCTTCGCGTACCTCGACGGGGCCGTCGCCACCCGCGACATCGCCGGGCGTCTCTTCGACCTCCAGGCCGCCCTGCGCGTCATCTATCCGGATGAACAGGCCGCCCGCCAGACCGTCGAGCTCGTCCAGATGAGCGCCGACACCCGCACCCTCCTGGACCCGCGCAGCCTGGCCTCCGACAAGCTCACCGGCCTGCAGCTGCACCACTTCGGCGCCTTCTACAAGCACTCCTGGCGCGCGAACGACTGGATGTGGGGCCGCCTCGACGGCGCGGGCTGGCTCGTCCACGTGCTGCTGTCACCGCGGCACCTGGCCCGTCTCGCCCGCGAGGCGGACAGCCGTACGGCCTTCCGGGAGGACCTGCGCGGCACACTGGAGGAGATCGCGGGAGAGCCGCCCCCGCACGGCGTCTTCGAGCGCTTCGAGGACGGGACAGCGGCCGAACTCGACTTCCTGGACGCGGACGTCGAACCGCCTGCCGCCGCGCTGCCGACCACGGCGATGTGGGTGGCGGCCGGCCTCCAGCGGCTGATCGGCGCCGAGGAACTGGTGCACGTCGCCCGGCACGCGGAGACGGAGGATCCCAACACCGAGTTCGGGGAGGCCAGGGACGCGTTCGTCGCGGCTGTCGAGGACCGCGTGGGCAGACTGGACCAGGCGGAGCGGTTGCCCGCCCGAGACGTCCAGGACGTGCTGGCGGCCTGCCGGGTGTCGGAGGAGCGCTTCTCCGGCGAGCGTGAGACGCCCCTGTTCCGGCGTACGGCCGTCACGGCCGCCGCCGTGGGCTCCGGTGCCGCCGTGGGCGTCGTGGGACGGCGGCTGCGCACCTTGCGGACGGTGTTGCGTACGGTCCGTCGCGCGCTGCTTCTCGCCGTCCGGATGTTCGCCTCCGAGAAGGCCGCTCGTAAGCCGGTCGGGTACGGACTGGCAGCGGTGACCGCCGGGGTCGCCGCCGCGACCAGCTCGGTCCGCGAGATGGGTTACCTGGGGCTGCTGGCCGTCCTGGCGGGCATCGCGTTGATCGCGGTCGGCGCGGGCCGTCGCGTCCGGGCGGCGCTGACCATGTTCGCCGGCGCCGTCGTGCTGGCGGGGATCGCGGTGATCGCCCTTGCGGGGTTCATCCCCGCCGTGGACCGGGAGGTCTTCCCCTGGCTGCTGGAGACCGCGGTCCCGTATCTGGACGAGCACGCGGTGGTGTGGGCGATCGTGGTCCTGCTCGTGGTCCTGCTGCCGCTCTCCCTGCTCCTGGACGGGGCGCAGGCCCTGCGCGCCCGCCGCCGTCACACCACCGCCGCCGCGTCCGCGGAACCCGCCCCGACCGCACCGGCGCCGCTCGTCGTGCCACCCCGTACCGCGGCGGAGCCGGTCGCGGAGGCGCCACCCGTCACCTGAACGCACCCGGCACCGAGGACTCCGCGGACCGCCGCCGCGGGCCCGGCCCCGGTGGGCTTCACCGCCCACCGGGGCCGCGGGCGTGTCACGTGCGCGTCACCGTGAGGCCAGGGTGACAGGAGAGCCGCAGGTGGCGGTCACTGTGCTCCGTTCAACATGGGCGTCACGCCCGCCGCCGGGACGGCTACCGCTAGGGTGTGGACTGCCGCGGGGGACGCGGGGTCGGTCCGCGAGCCCGGAGGAGAGCACCGAAAGTAGCGTTCATGATCACACCAGACAGTCGGGACGGGGTGAGCCCGGACCCCACCGGGGCCGTGCCGTGCACGCCGTTTCCAGCCGGCGGTGCCGCGTGAGCGCCGCGACGACCCCCTGTCCGGCGCTGGTCCGGCTGCTGGGCGCCGGCCGGGCCGCCATGGTGCTGCGCCGGCTCGCCGACGAGCTGGTCGCCTCCGACCGGCTGCTGCCCGAGCGGGCCCGCGCCCTGGTGTGCGCACGTGCCTGCGCCGGTGATCCGCTGCTGCTGGCCGCCCCGGGCCAGGTCTGGGTGCTCGACGAGGACATCGACATCGACGACGCGCCGGCCCTGCGGCTGGCCGTCCACGCCCGGCTCACCGCCCCGCCGCGGGTGATCGTCTCCGACGCGGACGAGCCCGGCCCTCACGGTGAGCTGGACGAACTCCTGCTGGAGGTCCTGGACTTCTACCGGCTCCAGACCTGGCACCCGGACCTGCTGCCCGCCACTCCGGGCACGGCGGGCTGACCCGGGCCCCTCAACCGGCGTACAGGACCCGGAAGCTCCCGGGTTCCGCCGGATCCCGGTCGACGACCTGGACCGGCGCGGACGCCCACTGCCACACGCTGATGCCCGGCACCCGGGAGAACCGGATCGTGCCACGGGTGCCTTCGACCGCGACCTGCGGCCACGCCGCGGCCGTCCCGGACCGGTCCGTGCCGTGCGTACGCAGCACCTCGGCGAGGACGGCGACCGTGTCGTAGCCCTCGTACCCGACGAAGGAAGGCGCCGCGGCCAGCTCCTCGCGCAGGGCCTTCCCGACCCGCGCGCCGAGAGGGCCGAGGCTCTCGGGCAGGTAGCGCAGGAACGGGATGCCGGCGCCGTCGCCGCCCAGCAGCGCGGCGAACCCGTCGAACTCCGGCTGTCCGGCCGGCGCGCCGATCATGACCCCGGCGGTGCGCCGGTCGGCGCGGACGGACTGCACGACCGGCACCGCCGGTTCGGGGTGGCCGACCAGGAGCAGCAGGGCCGTCGCGCGCAGGTCGACGAGCGCGTCGCACACGTCCGCCGGGGTGAGGGCGGTCATGTCGAGTTCCGTGACGCTGCCCCCGCGTGCCGCGAGGTGGTCGCGCAGGATGCCGGTACCGGTCGCCCAGTAGACGCTCGGCTGCGTCGCCACGGCGATCCGGCTGTGGCCGGCGCCGAGGAGGTAGTCCGCGTAGATCCGCCAGCCGCGGGACTGCGGCGGGGCGATGCGTGCGACCAGGTCCGTCGGCTCGTCGGTGAGTGCGGCGAGCACCGCCGACGAGCACAGGAACGGCAGGCCCAGCGCGTCGGCCCGGGCGGCGGCGGCGCGCGCGACGACGCTGTGGTACTCCCCGGCGAGGGCGGCCACCCCGAGGCCGACGAGTTCGTCGACGGCCGCCTCGGCCTTGTGCGGATCGGCCGCCGTGTCGCGGACCACCAGCTCGAGCGGCCGACCGTCGATCCCGCCGGCGGCGTTGACCTCGCGGACGGCCAGCTCCATGCCGGCGAGCAGGTGCGTGCCCGCCTCCGTCCAGCCGGGCCGGGTGAGTGGCGCGAGGGCGCCGATCCGGACGGGCGTCTCATCCTGCCGTGGCGTGGGCACCTGGGTGATCATGCCGGACATTGCATCCGCCCTCGTGGGCGCCAGTCAAGCCCATACCCTTGCCCCGGACCTGACGGTCAACCGATCACCTGGCGCGGGCCGTTCCGCGCGGCGCCTTCGGCAGGACCGATCACCCGTCCCCCTCCGGCGCCCCCGTGGAGTCCCGCAGCACCAGCCGGCACGGGCGCGCCTGGACGCCCGCCCTTGCGCGGCCCTCGATGGCCTCCAGCAGGCGGGCCGCGGCCGCCTTGCCCAGCTCCCCGAGCTGCATGTCCACCGTCGTCAGGGGCGGGCGGCAGGCCGTCGCCATCGCGTCCCAGTTGTCGAAGCCGATCAGCGCCACGTCCTGCGGCACCCGGCGCCCGGCCTCCCGCAGGCTGTCCGCGACGCCGCGCGCTATCTGGTCGTTGCCGCAGAACACCGCGTCGCACCCCGGCTCCGCGCGCAGCACGATGTGTGCCGCCTGCCGCCCCCACTGCTCGCTCCACTCGCCGTACAGCGCCCGCCCGCCGGCGAAGTCCAGGCCGGCGGCCGCCAGCGCGCCGCGCGCGGCCTCGGCGCGCGCCTGCGCCGAGTGGTGGTGGGCCGGGCCCGTGACATGGGCGATCCGGCGGCGGCCCGTGGCCAGCAGATGGTCGATCGCCAGCACCGCCCCGCCCGTCTCGTCGGGCACCACCGACATGTCCGCCGGATCCGTCGACGGCGCCATCGCGTACACCACCGGGACCTGCAGCCGGTCGGCGAGCGGCGGGCGGGGGTCGGTGCGCCGGCCCGTGACGATCAGGCCGTCGATACGGCGGGACGCCAGCGCCCGGATGTGATGCCGCTCGCGGATCGCGTCGCCGCGGGTGTCGCACAGGAACACCGCCATCTCGCCCGCGCCCAGCGCGTCCTCCGCGCCGAGCAGCACCGGCAGGCTGAACCGGCCGATGCTGTCGGTGGTGATCAGGCCCACGGTGAAGGTGCGGCCGGAGAGCAGCCCGCGGGCGAGCTCGTTGGGGTGGAAGTTGAGCTTGCGGGCCGCGTCCAGCACCCGCTCCCGGGTGTCGTCGCGCAGCCTGCCGCGGCCGTTGAGGGCCTTGGAGGCGGTGCCCGGCGACACTCCGGCCAGGGCCGCCACATCGTGGATGGTGGTGCGCCGGGGGCGCCCGTCGGATGCGGCCACGAGCAATCCTTTGCCTCAGCTCCGTGCGGTGTTCCGCGTCGAGAGTATCGAGGAAAACCCAACTGCGCAGCATCCCTTGACCGTTCACTCCGCCATGAGTACGTTCCGCGTGGGAAATCCTTTGCCCACCGCCTGGAGTGCACCGTGGCAGCAACGAGGAACGGGCCGATCGCGCCCACCGCCCGCACCGCCGGCGCCCTGCGCCCCGCCGACCGCGCCCGGATCACCGGCGGACTGTGGCACACCCGGCGTACCACCAACGCGACGGTGAGCATTCCCGACGGCTTCCGCCGGCTCGAGCAGGCCGGGAACCTGGAGAACCTCCGGCTCGCGGCGGGCCACGGGACCGGTCCGTACGCGGGGGACTACCCCTTCCTCGACTCCGACCTCTACAAATGGCTGGAGGCCGCCTCCTGGCAGCTCGCCGACGAGGCCACCGCGCCCGAAGCCGCCGCCGCGCTCACGGAGCAGATCGAGCAGGCCGCCGAGCTGCTGGCCAAGGCCCAGGAGCCCAGCGGCTACCTCCAGTCGTACTTCCAGGTCGTCCGCCCCGACGACCACTTCACCGACCTGCGCTGGGGCCACGAGATGTACTGCGCGGGCCATCTGATCCAGGCCGCCGTCGCCCACAAGCGCGCCACCGGCGGCACCGCGCTGCTCGCGGTGGCCACCCGGTTCGCCGACCACCTCGACGACACCTTCGGGCCCGGGCGCCGCGACGGTGTCTGCGGCCACCCCGAGATCGAGACGGCCCTGGTCGAGCTGTACCGGGAGACCGGCGAGGAGCGCTATCTGCGCCTGGCCGCCCATCTCACCGACCGGCGCGGCCACGGGCTGCTGGGCGGCGAGCGGTTCGGCGCCCGCTACTGGCAGGACCATGTGCCGGTCCGCGAGGCCCGCACCGTCGCCGGGCACGCCGTCCGCCAGGTCTACCTGCTGGCGGGGGTGGTCGACCTGTACGCCGAGACAGGCGACGCCGGCCTCCTGGAGGCCGCCGAGCGGCTGTGGTCGGACATGGCCGCCACCCGGACGTATCTCACCGGCGGGATCGGCGCGCACCACTCGGGTGAGGAGTTCGGCGACCCGTACGAACTGCCGGCCGAGCGCGCGTACGCGGAGACCTGCGCCGCCATCGCGTCCGTGCAGGCGAGCTGGCGGCTGCTGCTGGCGACCGGCCGCGCCCGCTACGCCGACCTGATCGAACGCACCCTGTACAACGGCTTCCTGGCGGGTGTGTCGATGGACGGCCTGGAGTACCTCTACATCAACCCGCTGCAGGTCCGCGCGGGTTATGCGGACCCCGGCCACGACCAGGGGGCGCGCCGGACCCGGTGGTTCCGGTGCGCCTGCTGCCCGCCCAACGTGATGCGGCTGCTTGCCTCCCTGCCGCACTACGCTGCGGCGGGGGACGGCGAGGGGCTGGTGCTGCACCAGTACATGACGGGGGAGTACGCCGCCGGACCCCTCGCCGTCCGCGTCGACACCGACTACCCGTGGTCCGGCGCGGTACGCGTCACCGTCACCGCGGCACCGGCCGCGCCCGCCCGGCTGACCCTGCGCATCCCCGGCTGGTCGGACGCCTCCGTCAGCGTCGACGGCACCATCGAGGAGGGGTGGTGGCGGTCGACCCGGGTCTGGCGGCCGGGCGAGGAGATCCGCCTCGACCTCGGCGTACGGCCCCGGCTGACGGCCGCCCATCCGCGGGCGGACGCGGTGCGCGGCTGCGTGGCGATCGAGCGCGGGCCGCTCGTGTACTGCCTGGAGGAGGCGGACCAGCAGGGCGCCCTCCCCGACGACCTGCTGATCGACCCGGCGGCCGGGCTCACCGAGACGTTCCACCCCGGTCTGCTCGGCGGGCTCACCGTGATCGAGGCGCGCGGCGCCGTCCGCGAGGGCGGGGGAGACGCCCGCGCCACCCGGGGAGACGCCCCCGCCACCGACGGCACCGGATGGTGGCCGTACGCATCGCCCGCCGCCGCCCCCGCCACGACCCGCCCGGCGCCGCTGCGCGCCGTCCCGTACCACGCCTGGGCGAACCGCGCCCCGGGCGCCATGCGCGTATGGATACCCACCCTGTGACCCGGGACCCGTGACCGCCGTCCCGGCAGTCCGGAAGGAGGAGCCGTGACCACACGACCGCTCCGGGGCAGACGCCTCGGAGCACAACTCCTGGCCGCGGGGGTGCTGCTGGCCGGCGCCCTCACCGCCTGCAGCGACGACACCGGCGGCGACGGCAAGGAAGCCGCCGGCGTCAACGGGACGGACGACGGCACGACCATCACCATGTGGACCCGCGCCGCCACCCAGACGCAGAGCGAACGCCTGGTCAAGCAGTACAACGCCACGCACAAGAACCAGGTCAAGCTGACCGTCATCCCGACGGACAACTACCAGCCGCGCATCGCCGCGGCGGCCGGCGCGAAACAGCTCCCGGACGTCTTCGCCGCCGACGTGATCTTCGTACCCAACTACACCTCGCAGGGCCTCTTCAAGGACCTCACCGACCGGATCTCCCGGCTCCCCTTCAAGGACGCCCTCGCCCCGTCCCACATGGAACTCGGCACCTACGAGGACCGGCTCTACACCCTGCCGCACACGCTCGACCTGTCGGTGATCTTCTACAACAAGGACCTGTACCGCAAGGCGGGCCTGGACCCGGAGAAGCCCCCGAAGACCCTGAAGGAACTCGCCCAGCAGGCGACCACCATCGACCAGAAGCTCGGCCGGGACGGCAAGGTCAACGGCACGTTCTTCGGCGGCAACTGCGGCGGCTGCTTCGTCTTCACCTTCTGGCCCTCCGTTTGGGCCGCGGGCGGCGAGATCATGAACGACGACGGCACCCGGTCCCAGGTCGACCAGGCCCCGATGACCGAGGTCTTCGACATCTGGCGCGGCCTGTACGAGAACGGGGTCACCGGCCCCACCACCAAGACGGAACAGGGCCCGACCTGGACCGGGTTCTTCCCCAAGGGGACCGTCGGCGTGATGCCGATGCCCTCGACCACCCTCGGCCTGATGCCGCCGTCCATGGACATCGGCGTCACCCCCATCCCCGGCCCCGACGGCGGGGAGTCGACGTTCGTCGGCGGCGACTCCATCGGCATCTCCGCCACCAGCGACCACACCGACGCCGCCTGGAACTTCATCTCCTGGACGGTCTCGGACGAGGCGCAGACCGAGGTCATGGCGAAGAACAAGGACGTGCTGGCCCGTACGGACCTCGCCGACAACAAGTACTCGGCCGCCGACCCGCGCATCGTCCTGATCAACTCACTGGTGGCCAAGGGCCGCACGCCCTACGCCCTGCGCTTCGGCCAGACGTTCAACGACCCGCAGGGGCCGTGGCTGCGGTACGCCCGTGAGGCGCTCTTCGGCGACACCGGCAAGCTGCCCGAGCTGAACAAGGCCGTCGACTCCTCCCTGAAGCAGTGACCACGACGACCCGCATCCGCACCTCGCCGGCCAGGCCGGCCGCGGTGGCGCGCCGCCCCTGGTGGCGGACGCGCACCGCGGCCGGGCTCGCCTACGCCGCGCCCACGGCCGTCGTGGTGGGGCTGCTGTTCCTGGCCCCGCTGGGGCTCGTGGGGTGGATGTCCCTGAACCGCTGGCCGCTGCTCGGCGACGCGGAGTTCAACGCGCCCGCCAACTACGAGAAGGTGCGGGACGACCCGCTGTTCCTGGACGCGGCGGTCTTCACGCTGAAATACACGGTCCTGGTCACGGTGCTGCTCTCCGCCGCCGCGCTGGGGCTCGCGCTGCTGGTGCAGGAGCGGCGGCGCGGCACGGGTTTCTTCCGTACGGCGTACTTCCTGCCGGGGGCCGTCGGCTTCGCCGCCGCCTCGCTGCTCTTCTACGGCCTGTACAGCAACGAGTTCGGCCCGCTGGACACGATCCTCCAGCGTCTGCGGATCACCGACGAGCCGGTGCAGTGGATCGGCACGCCGAACGGGGCGCTGTTCTCCACCATCGCCCTGGTGATCTGGCGCTTCGCGGGCTTCAACATGCTGATCCTGCTCACCGGGCTGCAGTCGATCCCCGGGGAGCTGTACGAGGCGGCGCGGGTGGACGGGGCGTCGCGGTGGCAGATGTTCCGCCGGATCACGCTGCCGCTGCTGCGCCCGACGATCGCGCTGATGCTGATCCTCAGCATCACGGGATCGCTGCTCGCCTTCGACCAGTTCTTCATCCTGACGAACGGCGGTCCGGACAACAGCACGACCACCCTCGTCATGGTGATCTACCGCAACGCGTTCTTCCGCTTCGACCTGGGCGGGGCGGCGGCCCTCTCCGTGGTCCTCCTGGTGGTCCTGGTGGGCCTGAACGCTCTGCAGCTACGCGTCCTACGCAGGGGAGACGACTGATGCGGACGGCACACGGGATGCGCGGGGCCGCGGCCCGCGGCGGCTACCACTCGACCGCCACGGCCCTGGCGGTGCTCTTCCTCTTTCCGCTGCTGTGGAGCGGCTGGTCGTCCGTGAAGGGCCAGCCGGGATCCGGCCAGGCGTCCGGCTACGGTCTCGGCAACTACCGCCGGATGGCGGACTTCGGCGAGGGCATCGGCACGTACCTCGCGAACACGGCCGCCGTCTCCGCGATGACCGTCGCCGGCACCCTCGCCGTGTCGACCCTCGGCGGCTACGCCTTCGCCCGCTTCCGCTTCCCCGGCAAGGACGCGCTGTTCCTCGCCACGCTGGCGATCCTGATGGTCCCGTACGCGACGATCCTCATCCCGCTGTACGTGTTCCTCGGCTATCTGGGCCTGCAGAACACCCTCGTCGGCCTCAGCCTGGTCTTCGTGATGTTCCAGCTGCCGTTCGCGCTGTTCATGATGCGCAACTCCTTCGAGGCGATCCCGCGCGAGCTGGAGGAGGCGGCCCTGGTCGACGGCTGCGGCACGTTCCGCACGCTCACCCGCGTCCTGATCCACGCGGTCCGCCCCGGCCTCACCACGGTCGCCCTCTTCGCCTTCCTCGCCTCCTGGAACGACTTCTTCGCCCCGCTGATCCTGCTGAACGACGGCGAGAAGTTCACGCTCCCGGTGGCGGTGGTGAGCATGACGCAACGCACCTTCGGCGCGATCGACTACGGCATGCTCGAAGCAGGCGTGGTGGTCATGGCAGTCCCCTGCCTCCTCCTGTTCCTCGTCCTCCAACGCAGCTACGTCCGCGGCTTCATGTCGGGCGCGGTTCGGGGGTAGGCCGCCCGGCCGGGCGCGCCGGGTCAGGTCAGGGGGCAGGTGTTGACCACGTCACCCGTGGTGGGGTGTGCGACCACGCCGCTTGGTGGGGGTGGGGTGTGGTGCTCGACCCAGGAGGTCAGGGTGTCGAAGGCCGTGAGGTAGCACGGGAGGATCGGGCGGAGTCGGTCCGGGTACGTGTCGTACAGGCTGTCGACGTGTGTGCCGTCCGCGACGAGGTAGTACCGGTGCAGCGCGGAGCGGTGCCGGTCCGCGACCATCGACGCGTACACGTCGGAGTCCGTGGCGATCGGCAGCAGCGTGTCCAGCGTCCCGTGCAGGGTGAGCATCGGCCTGCCGATCCGCCCGGTGAGCGCCACCCGTTCCACGGCCTGGCGGACCTCCTTCGGCCGCGCGGCGTAGTCGTACGAGGCGTCCGAGGCGCACGGCGCGAGGATCTCCGCCGTGGTGGACCCGGCGGACGCGCCCGGGCAGGCCGGGTCGTACGACGGGTCGAACTCCGCCCGGTAGATCTTCTGCGTCAGGCCCCAGTACACAGTCTGGTGGTACGGCCACAGGAACTCGCTGCCGGGCGCGAAGCCCGCGGCGTACATGTCGGCGTCCGTGGCCGAACCGGACTGCCGGGCCACCGCCGTCGGCAGATACGTGAAGAGGTTCGGCCCGCCGGCCGTCCACAGCGCGCCCTCCCAGTCGACGCCGCCGTCGTACAGCTCCGGATGGTTCTCCAGCTGCCACCGGGTCAGATAGCCGCCGTTGGAGATGCCCGTCATGTACGTCCGCTGCGCCGAGCGCCCGTACACCTGCCGGACGACCGCCTTCGCCGCGACGGCGAGCTCCGTCGTACGCCGGTTCCACTCGGCCACCGCGTCGCCCGGCCGGCGGCCGTCGGTGTAGAAGTCGGCGCTGCTGTTGCCCTTGTCCGTCGACGCGAAGGCGTAGCCGCGGGCCAGCACCTGGTCGGAGATGATCCCGTCGAGGGAGTACTGCTTGCGCACCCCCGGCGCGCCGGTGACCACCAGCTTGCCGTTCCAGCGCGCCGGCAGCCGGATCACGAACTGGGCGTCGTGGTCCCAGCCGTGCGTCCTGTTCAGGCGTGAGGTGTCGGGGAAGTACCCGTCGACCTGGATACCCGGCACGCCCGACGGACGCACCGTGTCCCGGGCGGCGAGCGAGGCCCAGTCCGCCACGTCGGTGTACGGCGTGCCGGCCAGCGCCGACGTCGTCAGGTCCGCGAGGCACGCCGTGGTCTGCAGCTCGGCCCCCGGCACGTGGACCCGGTCCTCGCCGGCGCACCCCGGCGAGGCGCCGATGGCGGGGGCCGAGGCCGTCGCGGTGAGGGCCAGCAGGGCGGCGCTCAGCAGGGCGAGGCCGGCTCTGGAACGCATGGGAGTCCTTCCGGATCGGGGAAGCGGTTCAGCCGTCGTAGCGCGACCGCAGGGCCTTCTTGTCGAACTTGCCGGTGCCGGTGCGCGGGACGGCCTCCACGACCTCGATCCGGTCCGGCAGCTGCCAGCGCGCGAACCCGCTGGCCTCCAGATGCGCCCGCACCCGCTCCAGGGTCACCGTGGCGCCCGGCCGCGCGGCGACGCAGACCAGCGGCCGCTCCTGCCACCGGGGATCGGGCACGGCGACCACCGCCGCCTCCCTCACCTCGGGCATGGCCATCACCGCCGACTCCATGTCCACGGAGGAGATCCACTCGCCGCCCGACTTGATCAGGTCCTTCGCCCGGTCGGCGATCACGACGTACCCCTCCGGGGAGCCGACCGCGATGTCACCGGTGCGGAACCAGCCGTCCTCGGTGAACGCGTCCGAACCCTCGTCCCCCAGATACGCGTCGGCGATCCACGGCCCGCGGACCACCAGATCGCCCATCGCCTCGTCGTCCCATGGCAGCGACCGGCCGGACTCGTCGCGGATGTCCATCTCCACCCCGGGCAGCGGCAGTCCGGCCCGGGTCCGCACCGCCTCACCGAGCCGGTCCTCGTCCCAGTCGCGCATATGGTGCTTGGGCCAGGCGAGACTGGCCAGCGGCGACGTCTCCGTCATCCCCCAGATCTGCACCAGGGGGATGCCGAGCTCGTCGCGGTAGCGCTCGATCAGCGCCGCCGGCGGGCGCGCCCCGCCACACAGCAGATGGCGCAGCTCCGGCAGACCGCCGCGGCGGGCGATCTCCTCGGCCACCTGCATCCACACCGTCGGCACCCCGGCCGACACCGTCACCCGCTCCGCCCGCATCAGCTCCACCAGCGCGGCCGGATCGAGCGGCCCGGCGGCGAAGACCTGCTTCGCGCCGAACGGCGTCGCCGTGTACGGCAGCCCCCACGCGTTGGCGTGGAACATCGGCACCAC
Organism: Streptomyces sp. NPDC051940; assembly: GCF_040680895.1. Classification (NCBI taxonomy): domain Bacteria; kingdom Bacillati; phylum Actinomycetota; class Actinomycetes; order Kitasatosporales; family Streptomycetaceae; genus Streptomyces; species Streptomyces sp. NPDC051940. The sequence continues at coordinate 20,483 of NZ_JBFAXR010000033.1, forward strand.
CGGCAGGACGCAGTCGCCGGGGCCCACGGACATCGCCGCGTGCGAGGAGCCGACCAGCGCGTGCAGCACCGTCGAACGATGCGTGTACTGCACCCCTTTGGGGCGCCCGGTGGTGCCGGAGGTGTAGCACAGGCCGAGCGGGGCGCGCTCGTCGATCGGACGCGGTTCGTACGCCACGGGCTGATCGCGGATCAGCTCCTCGTACGACACGACCCCCGGCAGCGACGTCTCCGGTACCTCCTCGGCCAGCACCACGATGTGCTTCACCGTGCGCAGCCCGCCCCGCGCCCGCACCTTCTCCAGCAGCGGCAGCAGATCCGCGTCGGCCAGCACCGCCTCGTCGCCGGCGTGACCGACGACGTACGCCAGGTCGTCGGCGGACAGCCGGAGGTTCAGGGTGTGCAGCACCCGGCCGGTGCAGGGCACCGCCCAGTACGCCTCCAGATGCCGGTAGCTGTTCCACGCCAGCGTCGCCACCCGCGCGTCCGGGGCGACGCCCAGCGCGTCCAGCGCGTGCATCAGCTGCTGGGCGCGCCGGCCGAAGTCCGCATACGTGTACCGGTGCACGCGGCCGTCGGCGAACCGCGTCACGACCTCGGTGCCGTGGAAGTGCCGCGCCGCGTGCGGGAAGAGGAGCCAGGCGTTGAGCGGGGTGTCCATCATTGCCATGCGGCACATCGTCAGCGTGTCCGCGGCGCCCCGGCCACGGAGAGGAACCACAGTCCCGTGCCCGCCGCGATGGAGCAGACATCCACCGGCCAGGGGCGGGTGCGGCGGCCGGGCATGGAGCAAACACCCATCCGGCGCGGGCGCCTTGTGGAGTTCTCCTCCGTAGCCCCCGCCGTCACCCGACCTTAACGTCAGCGACACGTCGACGTCCGTCGGCCCCGTCCCCCCGCCGGTCAGCGTGAGGCCACCACCATGACACGTCGCAACGCCCTGCTGCGTACGCACGGGCTCGTCAAGGAGTTCCGCGGTTTCCGCGCCGTGTCCGGCGTGGACCTGAGCGTGGCCGAGGGTACCGTGCACGCGCTCGTCGGTCCCAACGGGGCCGGTAAGACCACCCTGTTCAACCTGCTCACCGGGTTCCTCGCGCCCACCTCGGGCCGGATGGAGCTCGACGGGCGGGACGTCACCGGCTTCCCGCCCGAACGCATCGCCCGGCTGGGCGTCGCCCGCTCCTTCCAGGTCACCAGCCTCTTCCCGCAGATGACGGCGCGTGAGCACCTGGAGCTGGCGCTGCAGGCCGGCACCGGCGGCGGCCGGCGCCTGTGGGTGTCGGACAAGCGCATGCGCGCCTTCACCGGCCGCGCCCTGGAACTGCTCGACGAGGTGGGCCTGGGCCGGCTCGCCGAACGCGCGGCCGGCAGCCTGCCGTACGGGCAGAAGCGCTCCCTGGAGCTGGCCCTGTCCCTCGCCCTCGATCCGCGGCTGCTGCTGCTCGACGAGCCCACCGCCGGCATGGGGCTGGAGGACGTGGAACGCACCGTGGCCCTGATCGGCCGGATCCGCGAGGGCCGGACCGTCGTGATGGTTGAGCACAACATGAGCGTCGTCGGCTCGCTCGCCGACACGGTCACCGTCCTGCAGCGCGGCGAGGTGCTGGCCGAGGGGCCGTACGCGCAGGTCAAGGCCGATCCGCAGGTCATCGAGGCGTATTTGGGGGCCGAGGTCGCTTGAGAGCGAAGGAGCCGAGGGTGCTTGAGACCAGGGGAGCCGAAGGTGCTTGAGATCAAGGGCGTCAGCGCCCGCTACGGCGAGGCGGCCGTGCTGCACGAGGTGGACCTGACCGTCGGCGCCGGCGAGGTCGTCACCCTCGTCGGCCGCAACGGCGCCGGGAAGACCACCCTGCTGCGCTGCCTGATGGGCCTGCACCCGCGGATGACGGGCACGGTCCTCCTGGACGGCCGCGACATCACCCGCACCCCCGCCCACCGCCGCGCCCGGCTGGGCCTCGGCTACGTACCCGACGACCGGGGCATCTACGCGAGCCTCACCGTGCACGAGAACCTGACCCTGCCAGCCCCCGCCGTCCAGGGCGCCGAGCCCTGGCCGATGGAGCGGATCTACGACACCTTCCCCGTGCTGGCGCAGCGCCGCCGCTCCCCGGGCAGCAAACTCTCCGGCGGCGAGCAGCAGATGCTCGCCCTCGCCCGGGTGCTGCGCAGCGGCTCCCGCCTCCTGCTGTGCGACGAGCCGACCGAGGGTCTCGCCCCCGTCATCGTGCGGCGTATCGGCGAGATCCTCCGCGAGGCCAAGGCACACGGCGTGGCGGTGCTGCTGGTCGAGCAGAACCTGCGCTTCGCCGCCACCGTCGCCGACCGGCACTACCTGCTGGCCCAGGGCCGGATCGCCCTCTCCCTGGACAACGCGGGCGTACGCAGCCGTGAGGACGAGCTGCTCGCCCATCTGGGGCTGTGACCCGGCCCGCACCGCCGTCCCCGCTCCCGGCACTCCGCGGGACCCATCGATCAGGAGGCACGACACATGAAGCGCAGGTTCGCATCGACGCTCGCCGCCGTAGCGGCGGGCACACTGCTCGCGGGCTGCGGGGGAGGCGGGCCCAGCGGGGGAGGCGGCAAGATCAGTGACGACAAGGTCGTGCTGGGCGTGCTGACCGACCTCTCCGACATCTACGCGGACCTCGCCGGGCCCAACTCGGTGGCCGCGGTCGAGATGGCCGTCGACGACTACAAGAAGAAGTACGGCGACAAGGCCGTGGCCGAGGACATCGAGGTCATCAAGGCCGACCACCAGAACAAGCCGGAGGTCGCCAACACCCAGGCCAAGGAGATGTACGAGCGCAAGAAGGCGGACGCGCTCTTCGACGTGCCGACCTCCTCGGCGGCGCTGGCCGTGCAGACGGTCGCCGGTCAGGCGAAGAAGCTGTACTTCAACACCGGTGCCGCGACCACGGAGCTGGCCGGCAAGACCTGCAACCCGTACACCTACGAGTGGGCGTACGACGCGTACATGCTCGCGCACGGCACGGGCTCCGCGGTGACCACGCAGGGCAGTAAGAACTGGTACACGATCTACCCGGACTACGCCTTCGGGCAGGACATGCAGAAGAAGTTCTCCGCCGCGGTCTCCGGCGCGGGCGGGAAGATCACGGCGAGCGACCCGACGCCGTTCCCCAACGACAACTACTCCACCTTCCTGCTCAAGGCGAAGGGCATGAACCCCAAGCCGGACGTGCTGGGCGCCCTGCAGGCGGGCGGGGACCTGGCCAACGTCGTCAAGCAGTACGAGCAGTTCAAGCTGAAGGACGCGGGCATCGGGCTGGCGATCGGGCTGCTCTTCGACTCCGACATCAAGGCCATCGGCGCGGACAAGCTCGCCGGGACGACGTTCACGGCGGCGTGGTTCTGGAACCTGGACGACGAGTCGCGGGCCTGGGCCGACCGGTTCAAGGAGAAGACCGGGGTGCGGCCGACGTTCGTCCAGGCGGCGGACTACTCGGCGGCGACGCAGTACCTGGAGGCCGTGCAGAAGGCGGGCACGGACAAGGCGGAGGAGGTGTCGAAGGAGCTGGACGGGATGACGTTCAACGACTTCTTCGCCCGCAACGCCACGGTGCGCGCACAGGACCACCGGGTCGCGCACGACGCGTACCTGGTGCGGGTGAAGGACCCGGCGACGGCGAGCGAGACGGAGGACTACACGGAACTCGTGGAGACGATCCCGGCGGCCGAGGCGTTCGACAAGCCCTCCCCGGCCTGCTCGATGGGCTGACGCGGCATATGACCTCCTTCCTCCAGCAGGCCTTCAACGGCCTGGTCAGCGGCAGCTTCTACGCGCTGCTGGCGCTCGGCCTCGCGGTGATCTTCGGGATGCTGCGCGTGGTCAACTTCGCCCACGGCGCCGTGTACACCCTCGGCGCCTTCGGCGCGGTCGTCCTGTCCGACAGCGCCGGGCTCGGTTTCTGGTGGGCGCTGGTGCTCGTACCCCTGGCGCTCGGCGCCGGGGGTGCGGTGCTGGAGCGGCTGTTCATCCACCGGCTCACCGCCCTCGACCCGCTCTACAACTTCCTGCTCACCTTCGGCGTCGCCCTCGTCGCGCAGGACCTGCTGCGCATGAAGTACGGCTCACACTCCCAGCCGTACGAGAGCGCCCCCTTCGCCGGCTCGGTGGACCTGGGCCTGTTCGACTTCCCCCGCTACCAGGTCTTCGCCCTGGCCGTCTCCCTCGCCGTGTGCACCGCCGTATGGCTGCTGCTCACCCGAACCCGCACGGGCACCGTCGTGCGGGCGGCGACCGAACGCCCCGAGCTCACCCGCGCCTTCGGCATCAACACCGGCCGCTGGATCACCCCGGTGTTCGCCTTCGGCATCGCGCTGGCGGGACTGGCCGGGGTGCTGGCCGCGCCCATGCGGGCGGTCAACCCCGGGATGGGCGCGGACCTGATCATCGTGGTCTTCGCGGTCGTCGTCATCGGCGGCCTCGGCTCGGTCTTCGGCTCCGTGCTCGCCGGCTTCACCATCGGCATGCTCCAGGCCCTCGGCAACCTCTACGTCCCCGTCCTGTCGCAGACCTCGGTCTTCCTGCTGATGGCCGTCGTGCTGCTGGTCCGGCCCGCCGGGCTGTTCGGCAAGGAGGAACACGCGTGATCATCTCTCTCCTCGGCCGGCTGCACGGCCGCCCCCTGTGGGTGCGCGCCGCACTGCTCGCGGCGGGCCTCACGGCCGCGTTCGTGCTGCCCTGGGTGCTGTACCCGCCGGTGGCGGCGGACATCCTGTGCTGGGGGCTGTTCGCCGTGGCCTTCGACCTGCTGCTGGGCCATGCCGGGCTGCTGTCCTTCGGGCACGCGGCGTTCTGGGGGACCTCGGCGTACGCCACGGGCCTGATCGCGATCCACAGCGGGATGCCGTTCTACGTCGGCGTCCTGGGCGGTGCCCTGGCCGCGGCGGTGATCGCGCTGCCCATCGGCTGGCTGGCGGTGCGCCGCACCGGTATCTACTTCGCCATGGTCACCCTGGCCTTCGCCCAGATGATCTACTTCATCGCCAACCAGTGGGGGGACGTCACCGGCGGCGAGAACGGCCTGCAGAACATCCCCCGCGAACTGCCCGGCGTCGACCTCACGGACTCCTTCGTCTACTACTACGCCGCCCTCCCGGTCGTCCTGCTCGGCCTGCTGGCCGCCTGGCGGATCGTGCACTCGCCGTTCGGCCGGGTGACCGCCGCGATCCGCGACAACCCCGCCCGCGCCCGGGCGCTGGGCTATCCGGCGGACCGCTACAAGGTCGTCGTGTTCGTGGTGTCCGCCTTCCTGTCGGGCCTGGCGGGCGGCCTGTACGCCGTGAACCACGGCTTCGCCTCGCTGCAGGAGGTGTACTGGACGACCTCCGGGAAGGTCGTCGTGATGACCGTGCTCGGCGGCATCGGCACGCTGTGGGGCAGCCTGGTCGGCGCGGCGGCGATCGTCCGGCTGGAGGACTGGCTGTCCACCTCGGGCTTCGAGGAGACGGGCCTGGTCACCGGGAGCATCTTCATCGTCGTGGTGCTGCTGTTCCGGCGCGGCGTGTGGGGCACGCTCACCCATCTGCTGCGCCCGCGCGGTACCGAGCCGGAGGCCGTTCCCGAGCCCGGGCCCGTACCCGACCACGAGGAGACGACGCAGCCGGTCGCGCCGTGACGGGCCCGCGGCGAATGCCCCGTGCCGCCCCCTGGCCGCCCCGGCTCCCGGCTGCCAGCATCACAGGCGGAACGGGTCGTTCACGGCCGCGTACCGCCCGGCGACGACCCGCGACCCACGACCGGAAGGGGCACCGTGCTGCCGACCGTGACCCAGGCCCGCGCCGGTGCCGGACCGGCCGGCGAACTACTGCGCCTGCTGCGCGAGGACGCGCCGGCGGAGCGCTTCGGAGCCCTGCTCGACCAGGCCGCCGGGACGGACCGCGAGTGGCTGGCGCCGCTGGTGGAGGACGCGCTGCGGGTACGGGCGCGGCTGGAGGAGCAGAGCCGGCACGAGAGCGAGCTGGCCGCGCTGTACGAGACGGCCGGCGACCTGTCCTCGCTGCGCGACCTGGAGGCCGTGCTGCAGGCCATCGTGCGCCGGGCCCGGGCGCTGCTGGGCACCGACGTGGCGTACCTCATGCTCAACGACCCGCGGCACAACGACACGTACATGCGGGTCACCGACGGCATCCGCACCGACGACTTCAAACGGACCCGGCTGCCGCTGGGCGCGGGGCTCGGCGGTCTGGTGGCCCGCGACGCCGTGCCGTACGCCACCGCCGACTACTTCGCCGACGCGCGCTTCGAGCACATCATCGACGACATCGTGCGCGGCGAGGGCATCGTCTCCATCCAGGGCGTGCCGCTGACCCTCGGCGACCGGGTCATCGGCGTGCTGATGGCCGCCAACCGGCGCAGCCGGCCGTTCGCCGACCACGAGGTGGCGCTGCTGGTGTCGCTGGCGAACCACGCGGCGATCGCGATCGAGAACGCCACCCTGTTCCAGGACGTCCGCCGCGCCGTCGAGGAGCTGACCGAGGCCAACACCCTGATCCAGGCCCACAGCGAGTCCATCGAACAGGCCGCCGCCCTGCACGAACGGCTCATCGGCATCGTCCTCGACGGCGCCGGGCTGCCCGACGTCGCCGCGACCCTGGCCGACGTGCTGGGCGGCAGCATCCTGGTGCTGGACGCCCAGCGCCGCATGCTCGCCGCCGCCGGCAGCGACGCGCTGGTGGAGCAGGTCCGTACGACGGGGACGCTGCCGGAGAGCGGCCCGGCCGCGCAGGCGGTGCGCGAGGCCGGGGTGCTGTCCACCGAGGCCCGCCGCACCCGCAAGGTGCCCGCCGCCGACGGCGGACCGGCCGCGTGCGCCACGCCCATCGTGGCGGGCGGCGAACCCCTGGGCGCCCTGCTGCTCCTGCGGGAGCGGCCCGACGGCAACGACATCCGCTCGCTGGAGCGCGCGGCGCTCGTGACCGCGCTGATGCTGCTGAGCGAACGGGCCGTCACCGAGGCCGAGCACCGGCTGCACGGCGAGCTGCTGGAGGACCTCCTGGGCAATCCGCACCGCGACCCGGAGGGCCTGCGCCGCCGCGCCGCGCTGATGGGCGTGGCCCTGGGCCACCCGCACACGGTGCTGGCGGCCCGCACCCGCGAGGGCCGCCACCGCCGCCGTATCGCGGACGCCGCGGCCCCGTACGCGGCGCGGGCGGGCGGTCTGGCCGGGGAGTACCGGGGCGACGTGGTGATCCTGCTGCCGGGCGACCAGCACCTGGACCCCGGTACGGCGGCGGGCGCGCTGGCCGAGCACCTCACGCAGGCGCTGGAGGTGCCGGTGACCGTCGGAGCGGCGGCCGCGGCCCCGGGCACCGAGGCGGTGGTCGAGGCCCACCGGGACGCCACCCGCTGCCTCGACGTCCTGCTGGCCCTGGACCGCGACGGCGAGGGCGCCGCACCCGGCGAACTGGGTGTGTACGGGCTGCTGTTCCACCAGACGGGCCGCGACGAGCTGCACCGCTTCGTGCAGCGCACGCTCGGCCCGGTGCTGGACTACGACGCCCAGCGCGGCGGCGAGCTGACCCGCACCCTGCTGACGTACTTCGCCAACGACACGAGCCTCACCCGCACCGCCGCGGCCCTGTACATCCACATCAACACGCTCTACCAGCGCATGGACCGCGTCACCGCGCTGCTGGGCCCGCACTGGCGGCACAGCGACCAGGCCCTGCAGGTCCATCTGGCACTCAAGGTGCACGCGGTGATGCGGGCGCGCTGAGATCCCGGTCACGACCCGGAGGGGAGCTCGCCCCGTTCGTGGGTGCCGTACAGCCGGAACACCTCCAGGGCCTCCAGCCGCAGCGCCTGTCCGGCCTCGTGCTCGCCGCGGCGCTCGTGCAGGACGGCCAGGTCGCGCTGGGTGCGGGCCTGGAAGACGGGCATGCTCAACTCCTTCCACTGCAGCAGCGCGTGGCCCAGGCAGACCTCGGCGTCCGCCAGCCGGCCGGCCGCCAGGTGCAGTTCGCCGAGGGTGCGCACCATCAGGGCCTGGCCGAACCGGTCGTCGAGCTCGTGGCAGACACGCAGCGCCTCGAGCAGGGCGTCAGGGGCGACCGAGCCCGGGCTGCGGCGGAAGCACGCCTTGGCGTGCGCCTGAACCGCGTACGCCGTCATGTGCCGGTCGCCGGCCTCACCCAGCAGGCGCAGCGCCTCGGCGCAGTGCTCCTCGGCCGGGTCGAACTCCCCCCGCGCGCGGTGCACCAGGCCGACGGAGCGCAGAGCCAGCGCCTCGGCCCGCCGGTCGCCCACCGTGCGATAGGTGTCCAGCGCCGCCCGCAGCTCCTCCATGGCCTCGGCGAAGCGTCCCAGGTCGCGCAGGACGAACCCGGCCGCGTACCGGGCGTCAGCCTCCCCCCGCACGTCACCCGTCGCCCTGAAGCCCGCGCCCGCTGCCCGGGCATGGGCCAGGGCCTCGGCGAAGAAGCCCTGGTCGCTGAGGGCGAGGGCCAGGCCGTAGCGTGCCCGGGACGCCTCCGCGGGCAGGTCCAGCGCGTCGAAGCAGTCGCCCGCCTGGTGGAAGTGCCGCGTGGCGTCGGCGAACCGGTCCTGCTTGTAGCGCAGTTGCGCGAGGCCCAGATACATCTCCGCCTCCCCCCGTCGGTTGCCCGACGCCCGTGCGGCCGCGAGAGCGGCCTCCTGGGTGCGCCACCACTCCTCGAACCGGTTGGCGTCGCGATACCAGTGCTCGGCCAGCGCCTTGGCCAGGGCGCAGGCCGAGGAGTCCAGCCCTTCGCGGCAGGCGAGCTCCACACCCGCCACGTGCAGCGTCCGGTCCGCGGCGAGCCATGCGGCGGGCCGGTCCAGCACATCGGGCACCGCCGGCCTCGTCGGCGTCGGCCGTCCCGGCGTCGCACACGCGTCGAGCAGCTCGAGCCACAGGCCCAGCAGCCGGTCCACCGCGGCCCGCCGCTCCGCCGCGGGGATCCCGGTCCGGGCCAGCTCCTCGGCGTGCAGTCGGACCAGATCATGGAAGCGATAGCGGATCTGCCCCGTGCCGTCCGCCCCGACGGCGTCCAGCAGATGGGCCTCGACAAGCCGCTCCACCAGCCGCTCGGCGACGGGCACGGGCACCTGGAGCAGCGGGGCGGCGGTCCAGCCGGGGAAGTCGACCGGCCCGAGCAGACCGAGCAGCCGGAAGGCCAGGCGCTCTGTCTCCGGCAGCGTGCCGCAGGTCAGCGCGATGCCCGCGCGTACGTCGAGCGAGCCGACCCTCATCTCGTCCAGCCGGCGCCGCTCGTCCGCAAGCCGCTCGGCCAGTACCCGCATCGGCGTTCCGCCCAGCCCCGCGAGCCGGGTACCCACGATGCGCAGGGCCAGCGGCAACCCGCCGCACAGCCGGGCCACCCGGTCCGCGGCGGCGGGCTCCGTGCAGACGGCGTCCGCCCCCGCGACCCGGCCCAGCAGGCGTGCGGCGTCGCGTACGTCCAGCACCCTCAGGCGCAGCCGCAGGTCCGCCTCGACCCCGGGCAGCCCGCGCCGGCCGGTGACCAGCCCGGCGCTGCCGCCCGCGCCGGGCAGCAGCGGCGCCACCTGTCCCTCGTCGGCCGCGTCGTCGAGCACCACCAGCACCTGGCGGACGGCCAGCTCGCTGCGGTAGGCCGCCGCCCGCTCCGCCACCGAGTCGGGCACATCCCCGGGCCGTACCCCGAGGGCCCGCAGAAACCTCCCCAGCACCTCCCGGGGGTCGGCGGCCTGCCGTGGATCGGCGCCGCGCAGATCGACGTGCAGCTGCCCGTCGGGGAACCGGGAGGCGGCCAGATGGGCCACGTGCAGGGTGAGAGCGGTCTTGCCGACGCCGCCCATACCGTGCACGACGCAGACGGTGCCACGGCCCTTCGCCGCACCATCGAGGGCGGCCAGCACCGCCGCCGACTCCGCGTCCCGCCCGACCAGTTCGGCCGGCCCCCAGGGCAGCTGCGCGGGCACACGGTGCGCGGCCCGGTCCGCGGCACCGCCCCGCGCGCGCCCGCCCGGCGGTCCGTCCGTCAGCATCCGGGCGTGCAGCGCGGCCAACTCGGGGCCCGGTGCCACCCCGAGTTCGTCCCGCAGCAAGCGGTATCCCTCCCCGTAGCAGGCCAAAGCCTCAGCCCTGCGGCCCGATTCGTACAGCGCGCGCATCAGCAGCGCACGCGGCCGCTCCCGCAGGGGCTGGGCCGCGACCAGGGCCGCCAGCCCGCCCACGAGCTGGGTGCCCTGCCCGGTGGCCAGCCGCGCCTCGTACAGGTGCTCCGCGGCCGTGTCCCTCAGCTCCTCCAGCCGGTTCGCCTCGGCCAGCAGCAGCGGCGTGCCGGGCGCTCCCAGCGCGGGGCCGGTCCACAGCCCCAGCGCCTGCTCCAGCAGCTCCGCCGCCACGGACGGGGCCCCGCGTTCCGACTCCGCGAGCGCACGGTCCAGCAGGTTCTCGAAGCGATGGAGGTCCAGGCAGTCCGGACCAGGCTGGAAGAGATAGCCACCCGGCCGGGTCACGATGACGGACTGGCCGTCCGGATGGCGCAGCACCCGGCGTAACGCGGCCACATAGGTCTGTACCAGCTTGGCGGCGGTGGCCGGAGGATCGTCCCCCCACACGGCGTCGACCAGGCGCGCCACCGGCACCATACGGCCCGCCTCCAGGAGCCCCGCGGCGAGCAGTTCGGTGGGTTTGCGGGCCATCGGCCCGAGCCGCCGTCGTCCGGACCACACCTCCACCGGGCCGAGCAGGCGGAATTCCAGTCGTTCCCCCATGGCAGCACCCCTCGCCGCCGTCCCGATCCGCCGCGGCAGCGGATTCCCCCCGGGAGCGGTCTCCGGGACACCATGCCCGGATGGACGGCGGGACGCCAGACGGCATCCATGGGCAGGTGTGTCCCGTTCCCTCCCACTCGGTCACGGCTGCACCAGGACTGCACCGGTGTTGCACCAGGACTGCACTGCCGGCGCCGAGGGTGGTCGTGGCCGGAGACACCGGCCGGAGCACTCGACGAGAGGTCGACCAGCATGCGTCCACAGCACGCATCACACAGCCTGCGCCGACGGGCGAGGATCCTGACGGCCGCCGCCGCCCTCGCGCTGGGCGGGGCGGCGATCACCGCTGCGCCGGCGGCGGCAGCGGGGCCGAACTGCGCCAACGGGAACCACTGCGTGTTCTACACGGACATCTACTCGCCGAAGCACTCGTTCTTCAACAGCGACCACAACTTCAACGACGACTTCTTCCTGGAGGGCCCGTCGAACCAGGAGGGCTCGGGACAGATCGTGGACAACAACGTCTGGTCCGCAAGCAACTCCAGCACCGGCGGCTACGAGAGCCACTACTACGACACGTACGGCGGCACGTACCTGTTCTGCGTGAACCCCGGCCACTACGCCAACTCCCACTCGTGGGACGACGCGGAGACCTCCGCGCGCCCGAACGGCGGACCGCTGCCGGACAGCCTGCGCCAACGCGCCTCCGCCCTGGTCCTGCGGGGCACGACCACGAAGGACTGCTACTGACCCGGACGTTCCGTGGGCCCGGCGAACCCGCCGGGCCCGCACCCGAAGGCCACCCGCTCGCATCCGGAGGTCCCGCGTGCCGTTCCACCCGCCCCGCCTGCTCCTGCCGCCCCTCGCGCTGCTGGTCGCGGCGGGCGCCGCCGCCTGGACGCTGACCATCGGGCAGGGCTCCGGCCCCGTCCGGGCCGCCGCGCCCGATCCCGCCCGGGTGGCCGAATGGGACGCGCTGCCTCCGCTCTACGCCGCCCTGTACGTCCGCACCGAGGCGGACGAGCGGACCGGCACCGCGCAGCAGCGGCTGATCGTGCGCTGCATGGCCCGGCAGGGCTTCACCTACCACCCCCCTCCCGTGGCCAGGGCCGGCGACCGCACCCTGTCCCGGCCGACGCCCTTCGGTATCGAGGAGCGCGGCCAGATCGCCGCCATGATGGAGCAGACCGTGCCGGCCGAGCGCCCGCAGGGCGAGGCCTACGGCCGGGCGCTCCTCGGCGACCCCGACAAGCAGCTCAAGGCGGCCACCGGGGACATGGACGTCGTCGTGCCCGCCGAGGGGTGCCAGGCCGAGGCCGAGTGGGCGCTCCAGGGCGACGGGCGGCTGCGCCGGCTGGAGCTGCGGATGCGGCTGGGGGAGGGTGAGCGCGCCGCCCTCGACCGGCTCTCGCGGGACGAGGAGTTCGACGCCGCGACAGCGGCCTGGCGGGCCTGTATGGACGAGGCCGGCGTGACCGCCCACGACCCCGCGGACCTGCTCCGGGCCGTGCCCGAGGCCGAACGCCGCGACTCCCACCCCGCCATCGTCGCGGACCTGGACTGCAAGGCCCGCACCGGGTATCTGCGGACCGCCTACACCCGGCTCGCCGCTCTGCAGCGGCAGTGGCTCGCCCGTAACCCGGACGTCCTGCCCGCCTGGAACGCGCTGATGGAACACGAGCAGCGGGCGGCGCGAGCGGCCCTCGACGATCCCGGCACGACCGACTCACGTTGAGACCGCCGCTTCGGGACGCCCGCGGTGTCTTCGACGCCCCCGGAGCCGCGCGCCCCCTACACTCCCGGTGTGGCGAAGTACTTCGACGTGCACCCCGACAATCCGCAGCGACGCACGATCACGACCGTGGCGGACGACATCCGCGCCGGCGCGCTCGTGGCGTACCCGACGGACTCCTGCTACGCCCTCGGCTGCCAGCTCGGCAACCGTGAGGGCATCGAACGCATGCGGCAGATCCGCGATCTGGACGACCGCCACCACTTCACGCTGGTGTGCCAGAACTTCGCCCAGCTCGGCCAGTTCGTGTACGTCGACAACGACGTGTTCCGCGCCATCAAGGCCGCCACGCCCGGCAGTTACACCTTCATCCTCACCGCGACCAAGGAGGTGCCGCGCCAGCTGCAGCACCCGCGGAAGAAGACGGTGGGCGTGCGCATCCCCGACCACACCGTCACCCAGGCGCTGCTGGAGGAGCTGGGGGAGCCGCTGGTCTCCAGCACGCTGCTGCTGCCGGGCGAGGACGAACCGCTGACGCAGGGCTGGGAGATCAAGGACCGGCTCGACCACGTCGTGGACATCGTGGTCGACTCGGGCGACTGCGGCACCGAGCCGACGACGGTCGTGGACTTCTCCGGCGGCGAGGCCGAGATCATCCGTGAGGGCGCGGGGGACGTGTCCCGGTTCGAGTAGTCCCGCGGCGCGGACGGCGTCCCGCGTTGCCCCGCGGGGGCTGCGTGGCGCCCCCGCGGGGCCGCGGCCCCGGACAGTTGGCTCGGCGGCTCCTCGGTGCCGGGAGTTGCCTGTGCGGGGGAGCGGCAAGCCCGCGGCACCGAGGAGGTCTGTGGTGGCGGCTCAGCCGGTGAGCTTCCAGTCGTAGCCGTGCAGCCCGGGCGGGCAGCAGGTGCAGTTCTGCTGTCCGGGCCCGCCGTGCGACGGGCCCGGACGCGAGGCGACCGCGGCCGCCGGAGCGGCGTCGGCGGCCGCGGAGAATATCGCCCAGACCGCCTTCCCGGACGGGGTCGGCCGGCTCCAGCCCCACACGTCGCTCACCGAGGCGACGATGTGCAGGCCGCGGCCGGACTCGGCCAGCGGATCGGGCTCGGACAGCTGCGGGATCTCGGTCCCGCGGTCGAACACCGCGCAGACGACGGAGCTGCCGCGGCGCATCAGGCCCAGGGTGAGCGGGTGGGCGTCGGGACCGGGACCGATGGGCATGCCGTGCCGTAAGGCGTTGGTGACCAGCTCGGACGTCGCGGTGACGACGTTGTCGGCGAGCGGTTCGAGGTCCCACTCGCACAGGACCGAGCGGACCACACTCCGGGCCACGGCGATCGAGCGGGGGTCGGCCGGTAGCTCACAGGTCGCTGACCCGGGGGCCCTCAGCCACTCCTGCAGCGGTGCCGTCATGCCAACTCCAGGTGCTCGTCAGTCCGTTGGTACGTCCGTCGCTCATGTCCCACCAGCATCGTGATGCATTCGAGCTTGCTTCTGCAAGTGCATGTGAAATTTCATCTGAACATTCATCGGCACGCACCGATGCACGTACAGTGCAGTCAGAGATCACGGAAGGGTGAGAACATGCAGATCGACAACGGAGTTGGCGCCAGAAGCCTGCTGGGTGTGACGTGGCGCAAGAGCCGTCGGAGCAACGCGACGGGAGACTGCGTCGAGGTCGCCGCCCTCCCCGACGGCGGTGCCGCCCTGCGCAACTCGCGTGACCCGCACGGAGCGGCGCTCGTGTATACCGGCTCCGAGATATCGGCGTTCCTGCTCGGGGTGAAGGACGGTGACTTCGACGATCTGTTGCGCGAGTGACAAGAGCAACGTCGTTGAAGGGTGGACGAGTTGGGCGTACCGCCCGCTAGGATGGAACACTGATCTACTGGCGTGAGGAATCGGTGAGCAGTGATGGGCGTGCCGTCAGCAGTGTCGGGCAGTGCGCACGGCGATTGGCCGTCGCGCGCCGCCGAGCAGGGCACCGGACCGGATGAGTCCGGCGCACAGCCGCGCATGCTCGAGCAGCCCCGTGGCGGACCCACGGTGCTGCGCATCCTGCTGGGCACCCAGCTGCGTCGCCTGCGGGAGTCGCGGGGAGTCTCGCGGGACGCGGCCGCCGACGCCATCCGCGGGTCCCAGGCCAAGATAAGCCGCCTGGAGCTGGGCCGGGTGGGCTACAAGGAGCGCGACGTCGCCGACCTGCTCACGCTCTACCGGGTCGTCGACCCCGCCGAGCGCGAGGAGTGGCTCACCCTGGCCCGACGGGCCAACTCGCCGGGCTGGTGGCACCAGTACGGCGATCTGCTGCCCAGCTGGTTCGAGCCGCTGCTCGGACTGGAGGAGGCGGCCTCCGTCATCCGTACCTACCAGGTGCAGTTCGTGCCGGGTCTGCTGCAGACCGCCGACTACGCGCGTGCGGTCTCCCTGCTGGACCGGCTCGACACCCCGACCGCCGAGCTGCGGCGCCGCGTGGAGCTGCGGCTGCGCCGGCAGGAGCTGATCACCCGGCCGGACGCGCCGAAGCTGTGGGTGGTGCTGGACGAGGCCGTGCTGCGCCGGCCGCTGGGCGGTTCCACCGTGATGCGCGGGCAGATCGACCACATCCTGGAGATGGCGGAGCTGCCGAACGTCACGATCCAGGTGGCGCCCTTCTCGACCGGCGGGCACGCCGCCGCGGGCGCCCCGATCTCGCTGCTGCGCTTCACCGAGCCGGATCTGCCGGACATCGTCTATCTGGAGCAGGTCGCCAGCGCCCTCTACCTCGACAAGCGCGAGGACGTGGACACGTACCAGCTGGTCATGGACCGGCTGAGCACCATGGCCGAGTCCCGCGCCGGGAGCATGCGCTTCCTGCGGCAGCTGCGCGACGAACTCTGAGAGACGGGCTCTGCGGCAGGCGCGCTGTACGCCTACAGCGCCCCGGGCTCCCGCGCCGACTCGTGCCAGCCGCCGACCACCCAGCGGGCCAGCGCGCCGAACAGCCAGAAGACCGCCAGCCCGAAGAGCGACGACAGGATCACCGCGGCGAGCAGCTGCTCGGACTGCAGCCGCGACTGGTAGCGGTCGATCAGCACGCCGATCCCGGGCTCACCCTGGCGGAAGAAGAAGTCGCCCACGATGGCGCCGATCACGGACAGCCCCGCGGAGATCCGCAGCCCCGTGAAGATGCTGGGCAGCGCGGCCGGCAGCTGGAGCTTCCACAGCCGTACGGCCCGGCCCGCGCCGTGCAGCGTGAACAGGTCGTGGTGCGCGCCGTCCACCGAGCGCAGCCCGAACAGAGTGCTGGCCACGACCGGGAAGAGCGCGATCAGCGCGCACACCAGCACGCGCGTGCCGAAGCCGTACTCGAACCAGAACCCGAAGAGCGGCACCAGCGCGAGGATCGGTGTCGCCTGCAGGACCACCAGATACGGGAAGAGGGAACGCTCCAGCCACCGCGCCTGGCTCATCAGCACGGCCAGGAGGAGACCGGCGGCGGTCGCGGCCCCGAGCCCCAGGGAGGCGACCTCCGCCGAGTGCCACAGGCCGTCCAGCAGTTCGGCGCGGTTGTCGCCGTCGAGGTAGCCGACGCGCACCACGTCGTGGGGCGGGGGGAAGAGGAACTGCCGCTCGGGGTCGAGGACGACGGTGCTCACGACGTACCAGACGCCGATCGCGGCGCCGAGGAACAGCAGGGGCGGGAGCAAGCGCGCGAGGCGGGCGCGCACGGCGGGGTTCACGGTCTTCCAGGGCTTCACGAGCCTCACGGGCTTCACGCGCGCCACGGGCTTCCAGGGCTTCACAGGGCGGCGTCCCTCATGCACGCGGACACCTGGGCCGCGAGCGCCGTCAGCTCCGGATCGAAGCGCAGGCGCCCGGGCCGGGGGTAGCCGAACGGCACCGCGAACTCCCCGGCTATCCGGCCCGGCCGGGGCGTGAGGACGACCACCCGGGAGGACAGGTACACCGCCTCCATGACGGAGTGGGTGACCAGCAGGGCGGCGAAGCGCTGGGAGTCGTACAGCCGCAGCAGATCGTCGTCCAGCCGCTCGCGGGTGATCTCGTCCTGGGTGCCGAAGGGCTCGTCGAGGAGGAAGAGGTCGGGCCGCAGCGTCAGGGAGCGGGCCAGCGACACCCGCATCCGCATGCCGCCGGACAGCGCCCGTGGCCGGTGGCCGGTGAAGTCGCCGAGGCCGACCAGGTCCAGGGCCTCCTCGGCGCGCTGCCGGCGGGTCCGGCGGGGCAGCCGGCGCAGTTCGCCGAAGAGCTCGACGTTCGCGAGCACCGTGCGCCAGGGCAGCAGGGTGGGGTCCTGGAAGACGTAGCCGATGGGCTGGTCCGGCGTGCTGACCCCGCCGGCGCTGGGCCGCGTCAGCCCGGCGGCGATGCGCAGCAGCGTGGACTTGCCGCAGCCGGAGGGACCCACCACGGAGACGAACTCGCCCGGCGCGACGGCCAGATCGATCCCGTCCAGGGCGTGGGTGCCGTCGGGGAAGGTCATGCCGACCCCGGTCAGGGACAGCACTCGCGAGGCGTTCTCCCCGGGCGGGAGGTGCTGCGCGTCCGTGAGAGTCATCCAGCCACACCACCTCTGCCGCCGGCGCCGAAGGGACCACCGCTGCCGTTGACTTGGCGAAGCGTCACGGTGCCGTCCGGAAGGGATCTTAGCCGACGGTCCGATCAGCCCATACGGGGGGAAGTCGCACCGGCGCACGGCCGGCCGGTGCACGCCGTGCTTTCGGAACCGGTGCGCCTCTTCCCACCACTCGCCGAATGGCGCAAGATCGGCGATGGCAGGCGGCTCGCGCCCGCCGTCCACGCGCTACGGATGAGGGGGAGCCGTGAGCGACAGGGGAGTCTTGGCCAACTGGGCGGGGAACGTCACCTTCTCCCCGGAGCAGGTGCACCGCCCGAGCTCGGTCGACGAGCTGAGCCGGATCGTCGCCCGCAGCCGCCGGCTGCGGGTGCTGGGCACCGGGCATTCGTTCAACCGCATCGCCGACACGGACGGCGACCTGGTCTCCCTCGACGCGATGCCGCAGACCGTCGAGATCAACCGCACGGCCCGCACCGTCCGCGTCGCCGCCGGGGTGCGCTACGCCGAACTGGCCCGGCGGCTGCACGCGTCCGGCCTGGCGCTGCCCAACATGGCGTCCCTGCCGCACATCACGGTGGCCGGTTCCGTGGCCACCGGCACCCACGGCTCGGGGGACGCCAACGGCTCCCTGGCCACCGCCGTACGCGCCCTGGAACTGGTCACCGCCGACGGCGGCCGGCAGACGCTGCGCCGGGTGGAGGACTCGACGCGGTTCGAGGGGGCGGTGGTCGGGCTCGGCGCGCTCGGCGTGGTGACGGCGCTCACCCTCGACGTGGTGCCGTCGTACGACCTGGCGCAGTACGTGTACACGGACCTGTCGCTGGACATCCTGCTGCGCCACTTCGACACGATCACCTCGGCCGGGTACAGCGTGAGCCTCTTCACGGACTGGAGCGCCCCGCGCTTCGGCCAGGTGTGGATCAAGTACCAGCCGCCGGGCCGCCCCTACTTCCCCTGGGCCAAGCCCGCCGAGGAGCAGGTGCACCCGGTGCCGGGCATGCCCGCGGCGAACTGCACGGACCAGCTGGGCGTGCCGGGGCCGTGGCACGAGCGGCTGCCGCACTTCCGCGCCGAGTTCATGCCGAGCAGCGGCGCCGAACTGCAGTCGGAGCTGCTCGTCGCGCGCTCGGCTGCGCCCGACGCGCTGCGCGAACTCGCCCGGCTGGGCGAGGCGATCGCGCCCGTGCTGCAGATCGCGGAGGTGCGCACGGTCGCCCCCGACCGGCTCTGGCTGAGCCCCGCCTACGAACGGGACACGGTGGCCCTGCACTTCACCTGGCGGCCGGACGCGCCCGCGGTGCGGCCGGTGATCGACCTGATCGAGTCCCGGCTGGCCCGGTTCGGCCCGCGCCCGCACTGGGGCAAGCTGTTCTCCGCCACCCCGCGGCAACTGCGCGCCCGCTATCCGCGGATGGACGACTTCCTGGCCCTGGCGGCCGCCCTCGATCCGCGCGGGAAGTTCCGCAACGCCTTCCTGCGGCATGCGCTGTACGGCGAGGAGGACTGAGGGGATCGGCCCCGCCGGGGACGGGCGTCAGCCCTGCCACGGGAACGGGCTGAGGTCGGGCTCCACCCAGCCGGTGCGGGCCGCCGCGCTCGCCAGGGTCGCGGAACGGTAGAAGCGGGTGAGCAGCCGCTTGTCGAGCAGGGCGGGTGCACCGGCGGCGAAGTCGTCGAAGTCGTCGGTGTCGTGCCCGGCCGCGTGATGGCCGACGAGTTCCACCCAGGCCCGGCTCACCGTCGCGTGGTACTTCTGCGGCGCGCCCGCGTACCGGGCGGTGCGCCGGATGCCGTCGCTGACCAGGAGGACGGCCGCGGGGACGCCGTAGCGCCGGACGGCCAGCCAGGTCAGCCGGACGTGCTGCCGGTGGCCGAAGCGCTCGGCGCCGGCCATCGCCTCGCCCAGCAGCGCGTCGAAGCGGGGATCGCCGCTCACCGCCCCGCCTCCGCCAGCGCCCGCAGCACGGCCCGGAAGCCGTCGACCGCGCCCGGCGGCAGCCCCGCGAGCGCGCGGCGTTCCAGGCCGGTGAAGGTGCGCGCGACGGTCCGGGCCGCGTCCTGCCCGTCCGGCGTCAGCTCGACGCTGACGGCCCGGCGGTCCCCGGGCCGCTTGCCGCGGACGACCAGCCCGCGTCGCTCGAGCCGGTCGAGCACGCTGGTCAGCGTGGAGGGGCGGGTGCCCACCGCGGCGGCCAGTTCGGACATGGTCCGCGCGCGCCCGTCGGCGAGGTTGGCGAGCGCGTTGATCTCGGCGGCGGTGAGCCCCAGCCCGGCCAGCTCGGTGCCGATGGTGTGCAGGGTCGCATGGGTGGCGCGCTGCAGTTCGAGGAGTACGGAGTCGTCAGGCTTCACGATTTCGGATAGTACGAAATCGTAATACCGATCGCAAGGGCGGCGGGCCGGTGAGCGCCTGAGGGGGAGGGGAGACGTCGGCGCGGGCGAGAGACGGGTGGCAGATGTCCTCGCCCGCGCCGGGAGGCGAAGCGCCGGGCAGGGGGGAGAGCCCATGAGCTTCGCGGGGCCGATGACCAGTCGACCTGTCTCCTTCAGCGTCGGCGGGGCCGAAAACGTCACAGGGCGCCGGCGGGTGCTGCCGCCGGCCGCCGCATCAGAGCGCGACGTCCGGTCAGCAGCAGCGGAAGCCCTCCTTGGGGTCGGCTTCGCGGGCGTCCGTGCGGCAGCGTTCGAAGTCCCGGCGTGTCATGACCGGCCTGCCGGTGTCGTGGGCGCGGGCGTGCTCGACATAGCGTTCGTACGCCGTCTCGTCCGTCAGCTCCCGCAGATACCGCCAGACCTTCCGCCCGGCCGTCGCCAACGCGGTCACGGTGTCGTCACCTCCTCGCGGATCCGGCCGCCGCCCGAACCGAGGCCGGCCGCCTCCAGTTCCGCCTTCTCCTCCTTCGTCGGGAAGAGCTGCGCGGGGGCGACGTACCTCGACTCCACGTACGGCTCCTCGTGGCTGACCACCGACTCCGGGTGGCGGAGCGCGTTGGCGCAGACCCGCGCCGCGTCGACGATGACGACGACCACCAGCAGGGCGAAGACCGCGGACAGCACGCCGTCGACCGTGGTGTTGGTGACGATGGTGTGGGCGTCGTCCAGCGCCTTGCCCGTCAGCTCACCGGAGTCGATGCTCGCCTGTGCCGCGTCGCGCTGGGCGAAGAAGCCGACCCGCGGGTCGTCGGAGAACACCTTCTGCCAGCTGGCGGTGAGGGTGACGACGGCGACCCAGGCCAGCGGGATGCCCGTGACCCAGGCCCACTTGAGCCGGCCGGACTTGATGAGCAGCGTGGTGCACACCGTCAGCGCCACCGCGCCGAGCAGCTGGTTGGAGATGCCGAACAGCGGGAAGAGCTGGTTGATGCCGCCCAGCGGGTCGCGCACGCCCACCCACAGGAAGTAGCCCCACAGCGCCACGACGACAGCGCTGGTGCCGAGCAGGCCGGGCCACCAGCTGACCCGCTTGAGCGGCTTGTAGAGGTTGCCGAGGGTGTCCTGGAGCATGAAGCGGCCCACCCGGGTGCCGGCGTCGACCGCGGTGAGGATGAACAGCGCCTCGAACATGATCGCGAAGTGGTACCAGAACGCCTTCATGCCGTCCCCGGTCACATCGGAGAAGACGTGCGCGACCCCGAGGGCGAAGGTCGGCGCGCCACCGGTACGGGACAGCAGTGACGGCTCCTCGACGGACGCCGCGGCGGCGGCCAGGGCGTCGGGCGTGATCGTGAAGCCCAGGTCGCGGATGGCCTCGGACGCCGACTGCGCGGTGTCACCGATGATCGTGGGCGCCGAGTTCATGGCGAAGTACAGCCCCGGATCGAGCACGCACGCGGCGATGATCGCCATGATGGCCACCGAGGACTCCATCAGCATGGAGCCGTACCCGATCATCCGGATCTGGGTCTCCTTCTCCACCATCTTCGGCGTCGTGCCGGAGGAGATCAGCGCGTGGAAGCCGGACAGCGCTCCGCAGGCGATGGTGATGAAGACGAACGGGAAGAGCGAGCCCGCGAAGACCGGCCCGGTGCCGGCGGTGGCGAAGTCCGTGACGCCCTCCATCTTGAGCGTGGGGGCGGCCACGACGACGCCGACGAACAGCAGCGCGATGGTGCCGATCTTCATGAAGGTGGAGAGGTAGTCGCGCGGGGCGAGGAGCATCCACACCGGGAGCACCGAGGCGACGAAGGCGTAGATCACCATCCAGATGACCAGTGCCTCCTTGCTCAGCGTGAAGGTGCCGGCGAGCGAGGACTCGGCCACCCAGCGGCCCGCGACCAGCGCGAGCAGCAGCAGGGCGACACCGATGAGCGAGACCTCGGCGACCCGGCCGGGCCGCAGGACGCGCAGATAGAAGCCCATGAACAGGGCGATCGGGATGGTCATGCCGATGGAGAAGGTGCCCCACGGCGACGCCGCCAGAGCGTTCACGATCACCAGCGCCAGCACGGCCAGCAGGATGATCATGATGGCGAACACGGCGACGAGCGCCGCGGCGCCGCCGACCGGGCCGATCTCCTCACGGGCCATCTGGCCGAGCGAACGGCCGCCCCGGCGGGTGGAGAAGAACAGCACCACCATGTCCTGCACGGCACCGGCGAAGATCACGCCGGCGACGATCCAGATGGTGCCCGGCAGATAGCCCATCTGCGCGGCGAGTACCGGGCCGACCAGCGGACCGGCGCCGGAGATGGCCGCGAAATGGTGCCCGAGCAGCACCCGGCGGTCCGTCGGGTGGTAGTCGACGCCGTTGTCCAGCAGTTCCGCCGGGGTGGCCCTCGTCCGGTCGGCCTTCAGCACCTTCCGGGCGATGAACTTCGAGTAGAACCGGTAGGCGATCGCGTACGAACCGAGCGCGGCGGCGACCATCCACGCGGCGGACACCTCCTCATCCCGGGACAGGGCGAGAACGGTCCAGCCGATGGCGCCGACGACGGCGACAAGGGTCCAGATCAGGATCGACTTCGGAGAGGGTCTCGCGCTGAGGGCGCCGTTGAGCGACACGGTTGCTCCAGGGATCGGGGATTCGCTGCGTGAAGGTGTTGCCGTCGTCCGCGGTTCGGTTGACAGGGGTCCGGCGGATGACAGGGATCCGGCGGAGAACGCGGCGGGCTCAACCGGTGCCGGCCGCGCCCTCTGCCCGTCGCCGTAGGAGGTAGGCGCAGGTCAGCAGCGCGGCTCCGAGCGGCACCCAGAGGAACTGGTACCAGTAGAAGAGGGGCCAGCCGAACAGTCGCGGCTCCTCCCGCATGAACACGGGCGTGAGCAGCGGACCGGCGACCGCGGCCGCCAGACAGATCCGGCACGCCGTACGACGGGCCCTCGTCCTGACCGCCGAACGTCGTAGTTCGGACATGCGTCGGCACCTCCCGACCGACGCCGGAACGGACATCTGCGCAGGTGGAAGACCACCTCGCGGGTAATTCTTCCCGGCGTTTCAGGTCTGTTAATTGGCTCGAATGAGTGGTTCACTCCTGGACTGTCGGGACTTCCTCCCTCCGCTTACGTGACAGGTCCGGCCTCGCGACGGCCTCCCGGCATGGGGTCTGCGTCCGGTAGTTGCCGGTGAACCCGCGAGGGTTTACCGCGCCGTGGCCGGATTTCCACCGACGACGGTGCTCCGCGCCGTCACCGCCCGGTGGGGATCACGGCTCCGTCGGCCGGACGTCAGCCACGACGAGCGCGGAGGAGTCATGAACAACGTCGTCCCTGTGATCACTTGTGCGGCCGTGGTGCTGGTGGCCTCGGTCGTCGCGCTGAGGGGTGCCCGGTTCGCCTCGGCCGGCGCCGGGGTCAGGGCGGACCTGGAGGACTGGGCGCTGGCCGACCGCCGGCATGACGGCGCCCTCATCTGGTGCCTTCTCGGGGGCACCATCTACACCGCGTACACCTTCACCGCCGTGCCGGGTGCGGTCTTCAGCTCCGGCGGCATCGGGTTCTACGCCCTGCCGTACACGGTCCTCATCTGCGTGATCGCCTTCGTGCTGCTGCCGCGCCTGGCAGCCACCGCACGGGCCCACGGGCACATCACGGTGGCCGACTTCGTACGCGAGCGCTACGGGTCGCCGCTGCTGGCGCTGGCCGTGTCGCTCACCGGCATCTTCGCCACGATGCCGTACGTCGCGCTGCAGTTGCTCGGCCTGCGGGCCGTGCTCAGCGTGCTGGGCATCCAGTCGGACGGACTGGCCGGCGACGCCGCGCTGACGGCCGTGTTCGCGGTGCTCGCCGTCTCCACCTACCGGTACGGGCTGCGGGCGCCCACCGTGGTCTCCGTCGTCAAGGCCGTGGTCATCGTGGGCTCCACGCTCGCCCTGGCCGGCCTGGTCCTGAGCCGGCTGGGGTCACCCGCCACCCTCTTCGCCCGCGCGGACGCCGCGCTGGTGGCCCGCGACGGGATCTCCACCCTGGTGCCGGCCACGGACCTGGCACCGGCGTACATGTCGCTGGCCGTCGGATCGGCGCTGGCACT
This sequence comes from Streptomyces sp. NPDC051940, assembly GCF_040680895.1. Classification (NCBI taxonomy): domain Bacteria; kingdom Bacillati; phylum Actinomycetota; class Actinomycetes; order Kitasatosporales; family Streptomycetaceae; genus Streptomyces; species Streptomyces sp. NPDC051940. The sequence goes on from NZ_JBFAXR010000033.1 coordinate 44,000, forward strand.
GTTCGCCTTCCCCCACGTCCTGATGGTGGCGTTCTCCGCCCGTACCGAGGGAGTGCTGCGCCGGTCCTCCGTCACCCTCCTCGGCTGGACGGCGATGCTCGGCCTGTTCGCGCTGTTCGGCATCGCGGCACTCGCGGGGCGCGTCCATCCGCCACCGGGCCGGAGCGAGCTGGCGATACCCCTGCTCGTCCTCGACCTCGCGCCGGACTGGGGCGCCGGTCTCGTGCTCGGCGCGATCGTCGTGGCGGCGCTCGTGCCGGCCGCGGTGATGTCCATCGGCGCGGCGACCCTGTTCGCACGGAACGTGTACCTGGAGTTCGTCAACCCGACGGCGACGGCGGCCCAGGTGACCAGGATCGCCCGGCTCATGTCCCTGATCGTGAAGCTCGGCGCACTCGTCTTCGCGCTCGCGCTGCGCGACCAGGCCGCGATCAACCTCCATCTGCTGGGCGCCGTATGGGTGCTGCAGATCCTGCCGGCCATCGCACTGGGGCTGCTGCACCGGACACCCCACCGGGTGTCCCTGCTCGCCGGCTGGCTGCTGGGCATGGTGACCGGCACCGCGCTGGTCAACGCGGGTGAGTTCTCCTCGCTGGTACGCGTCTCGGTCGGCCCGGTGGACACCCAGGTCTACGCCGGCGTGATCGGGCTCGCCGTCAACCTCGCCGTGGTCGCGCTGACCAGCCCGCTGCTGGACCGGGTCGGCGTACCGCGCGGCCTGTCCGGGGTGTTGAGACCCGACGGATCCGCGCGCAGCGGCGAGGTGGTGTCGTGAGGCGGACGGACCAGCCCTGGCGCCGTACCGGCCCCGGAACCACGGTCGACGACACCACGGCGGCGCCGCCGTCCGCTGCCCCCGCCCCGGCTGCGGCCGGGACCGAACCCGGCGTCGATCTGCGGGACGTGGAGCGCGAGACGGCCCTGATCCGGCTCTTCGACGGCCATCACGCCAAACTCGTACGCCTCGCCGCCCTCCTGGGCGCCGAGCAGGACGCCGAGGACCTGGTCGCCGAGGCGTTCTGCGAACTGCACCGCCGTTGGTACCGACTCCGTGCGCCGGAGGCCGCACCCGCCTATCTTCGTTCTGTGGTGTGCAACCTCGTGCGGATGCGGATACGGCGCCTGCAGGTCTCGCGCCGCCATGCCGGCGTGGAGGTGTCCGACATCGCCTCGGCGGAGTCGACGGCGCTGCTGCACGAGGACCAGCGGCAGGTCGTCCAGGCGCTGAAGAACCTGTCGACCCGCCAGCGGGAGGCGCTGGTCCTCCGCTACTGGATGGACCTCAAGGAGAGGGAGATAGCCGAGGCGATGGGCATCAGCCCGGGTGCGGTGAAGTCGCACATCTCCCGCGGGATGCACGCCCTGTCGCGTGCCATGGAGACCCAGCGATGAGTGTGGACGACCCCGAGAACCTGCTGCGCGACACGCTCGACTCGCTGGCGTCGACGACGAATCCGTCGCCCGACGCCTATGTGCGGGCCCGTGCGGAGTGGCAGCGGCGGGACCGGCGCCGGCGGCTGGTCATGCTGGCGCTCGCGGTGCTGATCGTGGTCGTCGCCGACATCGTGGGTCTGTGGGCCCTGCACTCCTTCGCCGAACCGGACGCGCCGCCGCGCAAGGACCGGATCGACGTGGTCGTCCAGCCCTGAGCACGGCCAAGGGCCGCGGAGTCCGACTCCGCGGCCCTTGACGTCTCCTGTCGCGACGAATCCGTCAGCTCATCTCGCCGGACAGCTGCCACATCGCGTCGGCCACCCGCTCCACGTCCTCCTTCTGGTGGAAGAGGTGCGTGGAGACCCGTACCGTCTGGTGGTTCCTGGAGGAACCGATGACGGGGAAGTCGCTGGTGCGGATCACGATGCCGTACTCGTCCTTGAGTCGGGCGACGAACGCCGTGGTCTTGGCCGCGTCGTAGACGTCGCCGGGGTCGCGGAACGGGGCGAAGGAGGTGAGTGCGCACACCAGCCGGGGGTCGTCCTTGGGCGAGTACAGGGAGTTCACGCCCCACCGCTCGGCGATGAGCTCCTTGAGATAGCCGGAGAGCCCGAGGACGTGGCTCTGGATCCGCTCGCGGCCGATCCGGTCCCAGACCTCGCAGACGTTGCGTACACCGGCCATGACCGCGAGGCTGCCGTTGCCGACGGACTGCAGGTCGGCCGCGATGTCGTAGCTCTCCGTGGGCCCGTCCGAGCGGGACGGCCGGCCGCCCTCGGCGGGGTAGCCGCTGGACACCACGGGCCAGAACACCGGGAGCGGGTTGGGGTTGAAGCGCGAGATCACCTTGTTGCGGACGTAGAGGATGCCGGTGCCGCCGGGTCCGCACTGCCACTTCGCCGCCGAGCCGGCGAGGAAGTCCACGCCCAGCTCGTGGAAGTCGTACGCCATCATGCCGGGGATGTGCGCGCCGTCCACGACGGTGGTCAGCCCGTGCTGCTGTGCGAGCCGGGCCAGCATCCGGATCGGCAGCATGGTGCCGGTCTTGTAGGTGGGGGCGGAGAACAGCAGCACCTTGGTGCGCGAGGTGATGGCCCGCCGGAACAGCTCCACGTAGTCCTCGGCACGCTGGTCGTTGCCGACGGGCAGCGCCACCCGTCTGACCACCACACCGTGGCGGTCGCGGGCCAGCGCCATCGGCACGTTCCCGCCGGAGTGCTCGTGGTTGGTGGTGAGGATCTCGTCGCCCTCCCGCAGGGCGAGGCCGGCCAGGATCTTCGACATTCCGTCACTGGTGTTGTGCGAGATGACGAGCTCGTCCGGATCGCAGCCGTATCCGCGGGCCGCCACCGCGCGTACGTCCGCGAAGTTGCTGTACGCGGAGATCGCCCCGGCGGCCACCTCCCGATGCACCCGGTCCACGGTGTCGAGCACCTCGAGCGGCGGCGACCCGACGGTGCCGACGTTCATGAAGAGCACGTCCTTGTCCAGGGCGAACAGCCGTCGCACGGCGTCCCAGTAGCCCGGCGACGACGCCGGCGGGAGGGCGGCGGAGCCCGCCGCGGTGGGTGTGGCGGCCTGGGCGGAGGGCGCGGCCAGCCCCAGTCCCACGCTCGCGGCGCCGCCGCCTATGAGGCCGGCGAACGTGCGTCGGGAGACGCCGGTCTCCCCACGGGTGCTGAGTCCCGGTATCACCATGTCATATCCCTTCATCGAACGGAGATTGCCGAAATTTCGACCTTGGCGTCACGCGGCACACGCGCGACCTCGACCGTGGCTCGTGCGGGGGGTGCGGCGGAGCCGAAGAACTCGGCGTAGGCGGTGTTGAAGCGGGCGAAGTCGTCGAGGTCCGCGAGGTAGACGGTGGTGGAGACGACGTTGCTCAGGGACATCCCGTCCGCCCTGAGCACGGCCTCGACGTTGCGCAGCACCAGCCGCGTCTGGTCCTCGATGGAGGCACCGGCCGGGATGGACCCGGTCTTCGGATCGAGGGGGAGCTGACCCGAGACGAACGTCAGGCTCCCGGCGGAGATCCCTTGTGAGTAGGGCCCGATGGCGGCGGGTGCGTCGGGTGTCGCGATGACCCGGTGCCTGTCGCCCTGATCGGCGACGGCGGAGGCACCGCCGACACCGACGACCAGCAGGGCGGCCGCGGCGACGGCCCCCAGGGTCCGCCGGTGCCGGTTCCCGGGCCGGAGTGGATTCGAGGTCTGCATTCGCTTCCTCCTGCGCGCATCAGCACGTGGACGCGCCCGTGTGCGGGGCGCCGTGTGCTGATGGGTTGCGGGAGGGCGGTGGAGGGTTTACCCGGGGCGGTCCTCAGGACTCCCCGGCGTGCTCGTCGAGCGACGCCCCGCAGCCGGGGCAGTGGTCCGCGGTGCGGTCCTCGCGGACGCGGCCGCAGTCGGGGCAGAGCAGGCCGAGCCAGCAGGCCGGGTCGCCGCCCTCGGGGCGGTGTTCGTTCTCCACCGTCCCGAGGGTAGCCCCCGGCCGCCCGATCAGGAGTGCCCGCTCAGCCGTCCCCGATCACTCCAGCCCAGCCGGCAGCCGCTCGAGCACCCCCGCGAAGTCCGTGGACGGCGGCAGCGTGCCGAAGGCCAGGCCCGCGTCGCCCGCCAGGCGCGAGGCGCAGAACGCGTCCGCCACCGCGGCCGGGGCGTGGCGCACCAGCAGGGAGCCCTGCAGCACCAGGGCCAGGCGCTCCACCACCCGCCGGGCCCGCAGCTGCGCGTCCTCTGGGCGCATCAGCTCGCCCGCTACCTCCCGCCATGCTGCGTCCAGCCGGGAGTCCGCGCCCGCGGCGGCCTCCACCTCCGCGCGGAACGCGTCGAACGACTCGGGCTCGCGCGCCATCGCCCGCAGCACGTCGAGGGCGTTGACGTTGCCGGAGCCCTCCCAGATGCCGTTCAGCGGGGCCTCGCGGTAGAGCCGCGGCATGCCCGACGCCTCGTCGTAGCCGTTGCCGCCCAGGCACTCCAGGGCCTCGGCGACCACCGCGGGCTGGCGCTTGCAGACCCAGTACTTGGAGACGGCCGTGGCCAGCCGCAGGAACGCCCGCTCACCCGCGTCGCCGCGCTGCGCCCGGTCCGCGGCGCCCGCCAGGCGCAGGCCGACGGTGGTCGCGGCCTCGGACTCCAGCGCTAGGTCGGCCAGCACGTTGCGCATCAGCGGCTGGTCGATGAGCTTGGCGCCGAACACCGAGCGGTAGCGGGTGTGGTGGGCGGCCTGCGCGAGCGCCTCGCGGATATGGCCGGCGGAGCCGAGCACGCAGTCCAGGCGCGTCATCGTCACCATCTCGATGATCGTGCGCACGCCCTTGCCCTCGGCGCCGACGAGCCAGCCCACCGTGTCGTCGAACTCCGGCTCGCTGGAGGCGTTCGAGCGGTTGCCGAGCTTGTCCTTCAGCCGCTGGATGCGGAAGGTGTTGCGGCTGCCGTCCGGCAGGACGCGCGGCACCATGAAGCAGGACAACCCGCCAGGCGTTTGCGCGAGGACCAGGAAGAGGTCGTTCATCGGCGCGCTGGTGAACCATTTGTGGCCGCGCAGCCGCCAGGTCCCGTCCGGCTGCTCCACGGCGGTCGTGGTGTTCGCGCGTACGTCCGTGCCGCCCTGCTTCTCCGTCATGCCCATCCCCGCGAGCAGACCGCGCTTGGTGTGCGGGGCGCGCAGCCCGGGGTCGTAGACCCGGCTGGTGAGCAGCGGCTCGTACTCCTTGGCGAGCTCGGGGGAGTGGCGCAGCGCCGGGACGACGGCGTACGTCATGGAGACCGGGCACATATGGCCCTGCTCCAGCATCGTCGCGACCATGAAGGTCGCCGCGCGCGCCACATGGGCGCCGGGCCGGTCGTCGGCCCAGGCGGAGCCGGCGGCGCCCGCGGCGACCGTGGTCGACATCAGCGAGTGGTACGCCGGGTGGAAGTCGACCTCGTCGATGCGGTTGCCGTAGCGGTCGTGGGTGCGCAGCTCGGGCTCGTACCGGTTGGCCTGGTCGGCCCACCGGCGGGCCTCCTCGCTGCCCGCGACGCGGCCGAGGCGGTGCAGGTCGTCCAGGTGCCATGCGGCACCCTCCCGCCGTACGCCCTCCAGGAGCACCGCGTCGTCGGCCGGGTCGTGGCCGGTGAGCGGGGGCGCCTGGTTGGTCACCTCGTGGGTGCGGGCGGTGGGGTTGCTGTGCGGGGTGGGGCCGTCGGTGATCGTCATGCTCGGTCCTTCGGGGTCATCGTCGTCGTCGAAAACGCAGTCGTCGAAAACTCGGGGGAGGCGCCCGCGCAGCGCAGGGACATCGCGATCAGCTCGGCGATCAGCTGCTCGACGGAGTCCCCGTCCGGCGCGCCCAGCGGGTCCACCAGCACCTCGCCGATGGCACCGGTCAGCGCGGCGGCGGTGACCTGCGCGTCCTGCGCCGGCAGCGCGCCCGAGGCGACTCCCTCGCGGACCACCTCGGCGAACACCTCGCGGTAGCGGTGGCGGAACTCCAGCCGTTCGGCGCCCACGGCCGGCTCGGCGGGCGCGGCGAGCAGCGCGTACGCCAGGCCCCGCCGCTCGAAGGAGCGCCGGGCGAACACCTCCACGCCGCGGGCGAGGCGCTCCACCGGGTCCCCGGGGCTGCGCAGCACCTCGCCGATCACCTCGACCTCCCGGCCGGACGCGCGCCGGAAGACCTCGACGGCCAGCGCCGCCTTGGACGGGAAGTGCTGGTACACCGAGCCGGCCGCGATGCCGGCCGCGGCGGCGACGGCGTTCACGGACGCCTGGGCCCAGCCCACCTCCGCCACCACGTTGGTGGCCTGCTCCACCAGATGCTCCCGGGCGCCCGAGAGGCGTTCCAGCTCGGCGGGGGTCTTGCGGTATGCCATGGAAGCAGTGAATCATCGTTCAGAGCTTCACGCCAGAGCGCCGACGCACTGGCCCTCGAACGATCAGGAGTACGGGATGCACCTCAGCGCCATGCTGGACAGCGCGGTCCGCAAGGCCCCCGGGAAGGAAGCGCTCGTCTACGGCGACCAGCGCTGGACGTACGCCCGGCTGGCAGCCGACGTACGACGGGCCGCGGCCGTGCTGCGCGACGCGGGGCTCGGCCCGGGCGGCCGGCTCGCGGTCATGACGTACAACACCCCCGCCTTCGTCATCGGGGCCTTCGCGGCCTGGCACGCGGGGGCGACGCTGGTACCGGTCAACCACAAGCTGCAGAGCGCGGAGGTCGAGCGGCTGCTGACCCACAGCGGCGCGACCCTCGTGCTGGCCGACGTGGCGCTCGCCGACGTCGTGCGCGGTGCCGGCACCGGCGTACCGCTGCTGGTCAGCCGGCCGGGCGAGCGCGCGGCCGGCTCCTTCGAGGCGCTGGTGGAGGCCGCCGGGGAGTGGGAGGGCGCCCGCGGGGCGGACTCCGACATCGCCCAGATCCTGTACACCTCGGGCACCTCCGGCACCCCCAAGGGCTGCGTGCACACCCACCGCAACATCGCCCTGACCGCCGCCTACACCGCGGCCGCCGTCCCGCTCCGGCGCGACGAGCGGTTCCTGGTCTGCATGCCGATCTGGCACGCCTCCCCGCTCAACAACTGGGCGCTGGGCACGGTGTTCCTCGGCGGCACGGTGGTGCTGCAGCACGAGTACGAGCCGCGCGGCATGCTCGAGATCATCCGGCGGGAGCGCGTCACCGCGGTGTTCGGGGCGCCGATCGCGTTCATCGCCCCGCTGCAGGCGGTGCCCGACTTCGCCTCGTACGACCTGACCTCCGTGCGGTCGTGGATCTACGGCGCCGGGCCGCTGGACGCGGACACCGCGCGCCGGCTGATGAAGGCGTACGGCTCGGACGACTTCCACCAGGTGTACGGGATGAGCGAGATGGGCCCGGTGGGCTCCTCGCTGTCGCCCGACGAGCAGGTGGAGAAGGCCGGTTCGATCGGCCGCGGCGGCATGCCGGGCGTCGATCTGCGGGTGGTACGGACCGACGGCGCGGACGCCGCACCGGGCGAGACCGGCGAGATCTGGCTGCGCTCCGACACCCGGATGGTGGGCTACCTCGACAACGAGGAGGCCACGGCGCAGGCGTTCGCGGGCGACTGGTACCGCAGCGGCGACCTCGGCCGGACCGACGAGGACGGCTTCGTCACCATCGTCGACCGGATGCAGGACATCATCATCACCGGCGGCGAGAACGTCGCCTCCCAGGAGGTGGAGGGGGCGCTGCGCGGCCACGCGGACGTCCTCGACGTCGCGGTCGTCGGCCGCCCGCACCCGCAGTGGGGCGAGACCGTCGTGGCCGTCGTGGTGCCGCGCGCGGGCGCGGAGCCGACGCTCGAGGAGATCCGGGCGTGGCTGGAGACCCGGATCGCCCGCTACAAGATCCCGCGCGAGCTGGTGCTGCGGCCGCAGCTGCCGCGTACGGCGTCGGGGAAGATCACCAAGCACGTGCTGCGGGCGGAGTTCGCGGGCTGAGGTCCCGTCTCAGGCAGCCGCTCGTCCCAGGAAAGGAACCACGCACACCATGACTGTTCGACGTCCGCTCGCGCGGTACGGCAAGGGAATCGCCGCCTGTTGCGCCGCCTCGGCGCTCGCCGCGCTCCTCGCGACCGCGTCCCCTGCGGCGGCCGGCGACGTGACCGGCATACCCGTCGGCCCGCAGGGCGCGGCCTTCTACCACCCGCCCCGCGCCCTCGCCGAGCGCGGCGACCACGGCAGCCTGATCTGGGCGCAACGCCTCACCGGTGACGCGGCGTTCGAGGGCGCCGACAACTGGCGGGTCGTGTACCGCTCGGTCACGCCGCAGGGGAGGACCGTCGCGGTCTCGGGCACGGTCGCCGTCCCGCACGGGAAGCCGCCGAAGGGCGGCTGGCCGGTGCTGTCCTGGCTGCACGGCACGACCGGCGTCGCGGACGCCTGCGCCCCGTCCCTCGACTCGGCCGACAACCCCACCCACGACTATCTGCAGGCCATGCAGCAGACCCTGGCGCCCTGGGTCCGACGCGGGTACGCGGTGACCAAGACCGACTACCAGGGGCTCGGCACGGACGGCGAGCACAGCTATCTGATCGGCGAGGCCGAGGCGCGGGCCGCGGCGGACCTGACCCGGGCGGCGCACCAGCTCTCCGGCGCGCTGAGCGATCGGTGGGTGGCCTACGGCCACTCCCAGGGCGGTCACGCGGCGATCTACACGGCGCAGCTCGCCGCGCGGTGGACGCCGGAGCTGCGGCTGCTCGGCGCGGTCGCCCTGGCGCCGGGCTCCCAGCTCAGCACCGCCGTACCGGCCCTGCGAAACGTGCCGGTCGCGGGCATCAGCTCGTTCATGCCCCTGATCGTGCGCGGTGCGGAGACCGCGAGCGGGCTGACGGACGAGGAGCTGCTCACTCCGCGCGCCCAGGAGCTGATGGACGACGCGGACACGCTCTGCATCGGGCAGCTGCGCGACGCTCAGTCGTGGGGGTCGCTGAAGACCGACGAGATCTTCCGCAAGGACGTCGACCTCTCGGCGTTCGACCAGGTCCTCGCCGACAACGAGCCCGGCACGCTGGCCCCCCGTGTGCCGGTGCTGCTCGCGCAGGGCGGGGCGGACGCGGTCATCCAGCCGGCGTGGACCGACCAGCTGAACGAGCAGCTCACGGCGAACGGGGTGGACGTCACGTACCTCACCTACCCGGGGACCGACCACCGGGGCGTGCTCGCGGCTTCGCTGCCGGACGTCACCCCGTGGGTGGACGGGCTGTTCGGCCGGAGCTGAGAGGTTCCCGCGGCTCCACCGGAGGTGTAAGGCCCGCTGTCCGTGGGTGGCGGGCCTTACACCTCCAAGGCCGTCACGCACGGCGGGGCCTTACACCTCGGAAGTCGTCACGCCCGGCGGATCCGGGGGAGTCCACGCCCGCCGTGCCCCGAGCCCCCGAGGTGGAGCCCCGTCCCCCTGGCCCCGTAGGGTCAGGGGCATGACGGTGGAGCAGGTGGGCCGGGGCAACGGGCGGGGGCCCGGGCGGCCCCGGGAGGAGCGCGTCACCCGCGCGGTGCTGGACGCCGTGGTGGAGCTGGTCGCCGAGCAGGGCATGGGCGCCGTCACCATGGACGCCGTGGCCGCCCGGGCGGGCGTCAGCAAGCCGTCGATGTACCGGCGCTGGGCCACCAAGCGGGACCTGGTCATCGCCGCCGCCGAATCGCGCGTCGGCGCGCTGTCCGTGCCCGACATGGGCGACTTCCGCGCCGAGCTGCGCGCGGTGCTCACCGCCCGTATGGAGGCGTACCGCACGCCCGGCGTCGACAGGCTGCTGGCCGGCGTGATGGCCGCCGCGGCCGAGCCCGGCGCGGAGCGCGGCACCTACGGGGCGTACACCGCCCGCGTCACCTCCGAGACGCGGCACATCCTGGAGCGCGGCATCGCGCGGGGCGACGTGCGCGCGGACGTCGACGTCGACGCGGCGGTGACCCTGGTCGCCGCCTCCCTGGTGTTCCGCATGGTCGGCGAGCAGCGCCAGCCCGATCCGCGGCTCGTGGAATCCGTCGTCGAGCTGGTCGGCCGCGCCGTCGCCGCACAGCCCTGACCTGGGCGTTCCCGGGATTCCTGGGCCCGACGGCAATACGTTACCGACGGTTTTGAAATTGAGGGCCGAACCCCCTTGCCAGAGGTGCGACCGCATATCGATACTGCCGGTAACGAAAACGCTCGTCGCCGGAGGGAACCATGTCCGACACCGTCGTCGCCGACCCGAAGCCCGTACTCGACAAGCCGCTGATGCACTACGGGCGCCGCACGCTTGACCGTATGGCGCCGGGTGCGGAGCAGCCCGCGTACAAGATCCTCGGCATCACCCCGCTGACCCCGCACTTCGGCGCCGAGATCAGCGGCGTGGACCTCACGCAGCCGATCGGGGAGGACCTCGCCGAGGAGCTCCGCCAGGCGCTCCTGGAGTGGAAGGTGGTCTTCTTCCGGGAGCAGACCGGCTTCACCGCGGAGCACCAGCTCGAGCTGGCCGGCGTCTGGGGCCCGCCGGAGCCCAACCCCTTCTTCCCGAAGACCGAGCACGTCGGCGTCTCGCGCCTCGCCAAGGACGCCAAGGCGTCCGGCAACAAGAACATCTGGCACAGCGACCACTCCTTCATGGTCAACCCGGCCCTCGGCTCCGTACTGCGCGCCGTCGAGGTGCCCGCCGCGGGCGGCGACACGATGTGGGCGGACATGGGCGCCGCCTACGACAACCTGCCCGAGGACATCAAGGAGCGCATCGAGGACCTCGTCGCCGTCCACGACTGGGAGGCCAGCTGGGGCGCGCTGATGAACGACGAGCAGAAGGCCGCGTTCCGCAAGAACTGGCCGCAGGTCGAACACCCCGTCGTGGTGCGGCACCCGCGCAGCGGCCGCAGGACGCTGTACGTCAACGAGCCGTTCACCCGCTTCATCAAGGGCCTGTCCGAGGCGGAGAACCGCGACCTGCTGGACATCCTGGTGCTGCAGGCGCGCATCCCCGAGTTCCAGATCCGCTTCCACTGGCGGCCGGACTCGATCGCCATCTGGGACAACATCGCCACCCAGCACTACGCGATCAACGACTACTTCCCGCAGCGCCGCGTCATGGAGCGCATCGCGATCGCGGGCGTCCCGCTGTGACCGCCGCAGACACCGCGCCGGCGAAGCCCGCCGCAGCCACGTCACCGGACCGCACCCACCGGACCCGCGCCTGGACCGTCGTCGTCCTGCTGGTCGTCTTCATGATGGTCAACTTCGCGGACAAGTCCGTCCTCGGCCTGGCGGCTGACGAGATCCGCGCCGATCTGGACCTGAGCGCCACCCAGTTCGGCCTCGCCAACAGCGCGTTCTTCCTGCTCTTCTCCGTCGCCGCGATCGTGGTCAGCATGTACGCCGACAAGGTGCGGCCCGCCACGGTCATCCTCATGATGGCCGTCCTGTGGTCGGTGGCCCAGGTGCCGCCCGCCGTCGGCGGCGGACTCGGGGTCCTGGTCGGCTCGCGGATCCTGCTCGGCGCCGCGGAGGGGCCCGCCTTCCCGGTCGCCCAGAACACCGCGCTCAGCTGGTTCCCGGACCACCGCCGCAACCTGCCCGGCGCCCTGGTGACCCTCGGCATCACGCTCGGCGTGATCACCGCGGCTCCCGGGCTCACCTGGGTCATCGACAACCACGGCTGGCGCACCGCCCTGTGGGTGCTCGCCGTCCTCGGCGCGGTGTGGGCGGTGGCCTGGCACTTCCTCGGCGGGCACGGTGCGTACCGGACCGACGACCGGGCGCCTGCCGTCACCGAGGAGCCGGCCGCCGCGGACGTCACGTACCGCCGGATCTTCCGCACCCGCACCTGGCTGGCCGTCACCGGCGCCTACTTCACCGGCTACTGGGCCGTGGCGCTGATGCTGGTGTGGCTGCCGTCGTACCTGAAGAACGCCCTCGACTACTCCTCCGCCGAGGCCGGCCGGCTCGTGGTGATCCCCTGGGCCGTCGGCGCGGTGGTCCTGATGGCCCAGGCAGGTGTCACCGGGCGGCTGATGCGCCGCGGTGTCGACACCCGCTGGGCGCGCGGCGGTGTCGGCGGCGCGATGCTGCTCATCGGTGCCGTCTGCTGTCTGTGCGTGCCCCTGGTGGACGGCGCCGGCGCCAAGGTGGCGGCCCTGTCGCTCGGTCTCGGGTTCGGCGGTTCGTACGCGGCCGTCGCGGTCACCACGATCTCCGAGCTGGCCCCGGCGCGCCGGGCCGGCGGCGCCCTCGGCGTGATGAACGCCGTGACGACCACCGCGGGTCTGATCGCCCCCGCCGTCGTCGGCGTCATGGTCGACAAGCAGGGCGACACCGGCTACCAGAACGCCATCATCGCCACCGGCGTCCTGCTGGTCGTCGGCGGTCTCGTCTCCACCACGCTGGTCAACCCGGCCCGCGACCGCGCGAAACTGAACGCCTGAACGCCGACGCGCCCGGGCTGAACGCCTGACACCGCCGCGCCCGCCCGAACGCCCCGCCACCGCAGCCGACATCAGGAGACGACCCCATGACCGCCACCCCCACCGTCGACACCGCGGCGCTCGACCGCACCGTCACCGAGCTGCGCGACGGCGCCGAGTCGTGGACCCGCACCCCGCTCGCCGAGCGGATCGCGCTGCTGGAGCGGCTGCTGCCGCGGATCGCCGACCGGGCGGCGGCCATGGCGGCGGACGCCGCCGCGGCCAAGGGGTACGACGCCACGTCGCCGTGGGCGGCGGAGGACTGGATCGGCGCCCCCTGGGCGCTGGCCCAGGGGACCGGCGCGTACCTGCACGTCCTGCGCCGGATCGCCGCCGGCAAGGACCCCGTCGAGGCGCGCGCGGTGCACGAGCGGGACGGACGCACCCTCGTCGACGTCTTCCCCGCCACGGGGTGGGACCGGCTGCTGCTGAACGGGTTCACGGCCCAGGTGTGGACGCGGCCGGGCACCACGCCGCGCCAGGTGCTGGACCGGGCGGCGGGGGAGTACCGCGGCCGCCCGGGCCGCCCCGGCGTCGCCCTGGTGCTGGGCGCCGGGAACGTCGCGGCGATCACCGCGCTCGACATCCTGCACAAGCTGATCGTCGAGGGCCGGGTCGTCGTCGCGAAGATGAACCCCGTCAACGCCTATCTCCGCCCGCACTTCGAGCACGTCTTCGCCGAGTTCCGCGAGCGCGGCTGGGTGCGCTTCGTGGACGGCGGCGCCGCCGAGGGCGCGTACCTCGCGGGCCACGAGGGCGTGGCCGAACTGCACGTCACCGGCAGCGACCGCACCCACGACGCGATCGTGTGGGGCACCGACGAGCAGGCCGAGGAGCGGCGCCGCGCCGACACACCGCTGCTCGACAAGCCGTTCAGCACCGAACTCGGCGGCGTCAGCCCCTGCATCGTCACGCCCGGCCCGTGGAGCGCCGCGGACTTCCGCTACCAGGCCGAGCACATCGTCACCAGCAAGATGAACAACTCCGGCCACAACTGCGTCGCCAGCCAGATCCTCGTCCTCCCGCGCGACTGGGACGGCTCCGAGCGGCTGCTGGCCGAGATCCGCACCGTGCTCGGCGAACTGCCGCCCCGTACCGACTACTACCCGGGTGCCGGCGGCCGGCTGGGCGCCGTGCTGCAGGAGCACCCGGAGGCCGAGACGTACGGGGAGGGCAGCTGCCGCGTGCTCGTCCCGGACGTGCCCGCCGAGCACGACGTCCTGATCACCGACGAGGTCTTCGGCAGCGCGCTCGGCGTCGTCCGGCTGCCGGGCGCCACGGTGGACGAGTTCCTGCCCGCCGCCGTGGAGTTCGCCAACGACACGCTGCCCGGCACCCTGGGCGCCACCCTGCTCGTCCACCCGACGACCCGGCGCGCCCACCGCGCCGCCGTCGACGCGGCGATCGCCGGTCTGCGCTACGGAACGCTCGGCATCAACGTGTGGTCCGCGATCGGCTTCCTGCTCGGTTTCACACCGTGGGGCGCCCACCCGGGCCACACCCGGCAGGACATCGGCAGCGGCATCGGCTTCGTGCACAACGCGTTCATGCTCGAGGACGTCCAGAAGACGGTCCTCGAGGCGCCGTTCGCCCCCGCGCCCCGCGGCCTGTTCACCGGATCGCCGTCGCTGTCGCCGCGCCCGCCGTACTTCGTCACCAACCGCACGGCGCTGACCACCGTCGAGCGGCTCACCCGCTTCACCGCGGCGCCGTCCGCCGCGAAGCTGCCCGGCATCTTCGCCTCCGCCCTGCGCGGCTGAGCCCCCCACCCGGAACCGAAGGCACCCCCCATGAACCTCGCCGCCATCCTCCCGCACACCGCCGCCGTCCACGGCGCCCGTACCGCCGTCGAACTGGGTGGGCACGCCCTGTCGTACGCCGAACTCGACGCCTGCGCCGGCCGGGTGGCCGCCCTGCTCGCCGCCCGCGGCGTCGCGCCGGGGGACCGCGTCGGCGTGATGCTGCCGAACGTGCCCGACTTCCCCGTCCTGTACTACGGCATCCTGCGCGCCGGCGCCGTCGCGGTCCCGATGAACCCGCTGCTGAAGTCCCGCGAGATCGCCCACTACCTGCGGGACTCCGGTGCAGTGCTGCTCTTCGCCCACGAGATGTGCGCCGAGGAAGCGGGCCGCGGCGCCGAGGGCACCGGCACCGACGTGGTCCCGCTCGGCGCCGGCACGCTCACCGCGCTGCTCGACGGACACCCGGAGCCCGCCGCCCTCACCGACCGCGCGGACGACGACACGGCCGTGCTGCTGTACACCTCCGGCACCACCGGCTCGCCGAAGGGCGCCGAGCTCACGCACGCCAACCTGCGGCGCAACGCCGAGATCTGCGCGCATTCGCTGTTCCGGCTCACGTCCGACGACGTGGTGCTGGGCTGCCTGCCGCTGTTCCACACCTTCGGCCAGACCTGCGCCATGAACGCCGCCGTCACCGTCGGCGCCCGGCTGACGCTGATGGCCCGCTTCGAGCCCGTACAGGCGCTGACGGCCGTCCAGGACAAGGGCGTCACCGTCTTCGCCGGCGTGCCCACGATGTACGCCGCGCTGCTCGCCGCCCGCACCGACGCGCACGACACGTCGTCGCTGCGCCTGTGCCTGTCCGGCGGATCCTCGCTGCCGGTGGAGGTGCTGCACGGCTTCGAGAAGAGCTTCGACGCCCCGGTGCTGGAGGGCTTCGGTATGTCGGAGACCTCGCCCGTCGCCTCCTTCAACCACCCCGACCGCCCGCGCAAGGCCGGCTCGGTGGGCACCCCGATCGAGGGCGTCGAGATGCGCCTGATCGACGTGCGGGGCGGCGTGGGTGAGCTGTGCGTGCGGGGCCACAACGTGATGAAGGGCTACTTCGGCCGCCCGGAGGCCACCGCCGAGGCCCTGCGGGACGGCTGGCTGCGCACCGGCGACCTGGCCCGGATCGACGACGACGGGTACTTCTACATCGTCGACCGCAAGAAGGACCTCATCATCCGCGGCGGGTTCAACGTCTACCCGCGCGAGGTGGAGGAGGTCCTCTACGAGCACCCCGCCGTCGCCGAGGCCGCCGTGATCGGCATCCCGCACCCGACGCTGGGGGAGGAGGTCGCGGCCGCGGTCGCCCTGCACCCCGGTGCGGGGGCGACGGCGGACGAGCTGCGGGAGTACGTGCGCGAGCGCGTCGCGGCCTACAAGTACCCGCGCGAGGTGAAGCTCGTCGACGCCCTGCCGAAGGGCGCGACCGGCAAGATCCTCAAGCGGGAGATCACGTTCGCCGATTCGTGATCTCGACGCGGCCGCGGTCCTTCTCCGACCTGCGACGACGCCCACGCACGGGATCGATCAGGAATGGAGAAGCCACCGCGGCCGCCCCGCGCCTACCGTCGAAGCATGACGACGAACACCACCACAGCAACTGTCCCTTCGACCCTCCCGCAGCCCCGGATGGCGAACCCCGCGACCGTCCTGCCGGGCGCCGTCGAGGCCGTCCAGGGCCTGTACAAGGCCGCGTACCAGGGCGGCGTGCCGCAGTCCACGCTGGAGCTGGTGCACCTGCGTGCCAGCCAGATCAACGGCTGCAGCCCGTGCGTCGACTCCGGCGCCAAGGGAGCGCGCCGGGCCGGCGTGAGCGACGAGAAGCTCTTCACCGTCGCCGCCTGGCGCGAGGCCCCGTACTTCACCGACGAGGAGCGCGCGGCGCTCGCGCTCGCGGAGGCCGCGACCCGGCTCAGCGACCGCCCGGACGCGGTGTCCGACGAGGTCTGGGAGGACGCGGCCGCGCACTACGACGAGCGTGAACTGGCCGCGATCCTCCTGATGATCGGTATCACGAACCTCTTCAACCGGCTCAACGCCCCCACCCGCCAGACGGCCGGAGCCTGGGGCTGACGGCGCAGGCGGCGGCCGGGGAAGGCGGAACGCGTCATGACCGCACTGCCGCACTGGCCCGCCGGCGCCCTCGCCGTCCTCGCCACCTCCGCGGACGACGGCCCGTACGCGGAAGTGGTCCACGGACCCGTACGGGCCGCGTCCGACAGCGTCCTGCTGAGCGTGCCGCGCGCCGGGCGCACCCTGGCCCGGCTGAGGTCCGGGACCCGGGACGCCGCCCTGGCCCTGATGGCCGCGGACGCGCCGTGGACGGTGCGGGGGAGGGCCCGGATACTGGCCGATCCGATGGCCGCGGACGGTGAGTTCGCGGCGGTGGAGCTGACGGTCACCGCCGTCGAGGGGCACCCCGCCACCGACGGCGGCGGCCTCGAGCGCCGGGGAGCCGCCCTGGGCCGCCTCGCGGTGGTCCGTCTGCGGTGTAGGGCAGCGGCGGGTGCGCTGCCCGCGGAGGGATGAGCGCCCAGGTCAGGGCCGCCGCCCCCGCACCGCCCAGGCGCGGGCGGACAGGGCGATGGAGCCGTCCGGCCCGACGGGCAGCCCCGCCCGGAACAGGTCCCTCAGCTGCCGTCGGTCCGCCGGCGGCAGCGCGGCGGCGTACCCGGGCGCGGGCCCCTGTCCGGCCAGGAACGGCTCCCACAGCTCGGCGAAGCCGGCGAACACCATCGTCACCTCCACCTCCCCGACGGCCACGTCGACGAGCCCGGCACCGGCCCACAGCGCGCGCAGCGGCCCCGGCCGGCACCAGGCGAAGCGACGCCCCTCGTCCAGCTCGACGGCGTCGGGGGACAGCGCGGCGGCCGCGTCCCAGAAGTGCCGCAGGAGCCCCATCCCCCCGGCGTAGTCCCACACATACCCGGCGACCAGCCCACCGGGCCGCACCGCCCGCGCCATGCCGGCGAGGGCCGCGTCCGGCCCGGGCACGAAGTTGAGCGCCAGCCCGCTGACCGCGGCGTCGAACGCCCCGTCGCGCACCGGCAGCCGCATCGCGTCCCCGACGACGAACCGCGCGGGCCCGCGCACACCGTCGCGCGCCGCCGCGACGAACCCGGCCGACCGGTCCACCCCCACGACGAGCCCCGGCCGGCACCGCTCGACCACCGCGGCCGACAGCGCCCCGGTGCCGCACCCCACATCGAGCCACCGCGGCCCCCGCTCGCCGGTCCACACGACGAACTCCCGCGCCACGGCCCGGCTCCACCGCCCCATGTACCGCTCGTACGCACCACCGGCGCTCCACCGGTCGAACCGCTGCTCCACCACGCCGATGCGCCTCCACAGGCCGGGGTCGCCTCCAGTGTGGCGCCCCGGCATCCGCTGAGCGCCCGCTAGACCCCCGTGGTGGCCCGCCACTCCTCGGCGTAGTCGGTGAAGATCGCGTGCAGATGGTGGCCGATCTTCAGATAGTCCAGGTCGTCGAGGTTGGCCAGGGAGACGCGGACCGACCACTCCGGGCCGTCGAAGCCGCCGCCGTTCAGCAGCACCACGCCCGTCTGCTCGGCGAGGCGGAACAGCGGGTCGACCGGCTCGTAGTTCTTCTGCAGGAACGCCGCGAAGTCCGCGCCGTGCACGCGCTCGGCCTCGGCGAGCAGGTCGAGTTCGATGTAGTAGCCGGCCCGCTTCGGGTCGTCGGAGATCTTCATCCGGGCGCCCTCCAGCAGCAGGTCGAGGCGCTGCTGGACGATGGCGCGGACCTTGTCCTTGTACGCCTGGCCCTCGGGGAGCAGGTCGAACAGGGAGAACACGGTCATCATCACCTGCTGGGGCAGGGACAGGCCCGCGGTGTGGTTCAGCGCCACCTGGCGCGAGTCGGCGACCAGCCGGTCGATGAAGCGGATCTTCTCCGGCTCCAGGGTGAGGGACCCGTAGCGCTTGTTCAGCCGGTCCTTCTCCGTCTGCGGCAGCGCGGCGATCATCTCGTCGATGACGTTGTCGTCGTGCAGCCCGATGACCCCGAGCCGCCAGCCGGTGGCGCCGTAGTGCTTGGAGTACGAGTACACCAGCAGCGTGTTGCGGGGGATGTCCGCGGCCAGGGAGCGGAAGCCCTCGACGAAGGTGGCGTAGACGTCGTCGGTGACGATGAGCAGGTTCGGGTTCTTCGTGGCCACGATGTCCCGGATCTGGGCGGCGACCCGCGCGCTGAGCGCCAGGGACGGCGGGTTGGAGGGATTGACCAGGCAGACCAGCTTCACCGAGGGGTCCTCCAGCTTGGCGACCTCCTCCGGCGGATAGCGCCACTCGCGCACCCCGACCTCGGTGAACTTGCTCGCGTTGACCAGCACCACGTCGAACTCGTACGTGTCCAGCTCGGGGATCTCGATGTACGGTGTGAACACCGGGACCATCAGGGCGATCCGGTCGCCCTTCTTCAGCAGTCCGTTCTTCATCAGCGAGTCGAAGACGTAGCACATGGCCGCCGTGCCGCCCTCGGTGGCGAACAGGCTGAGGTTGTCCTCCGGCGGCCGCTTGTCGAACAGCTCGTCGCCGAGGTACGCCCGGACGATCCGCTCCGCGTGGACCAGCATCCGGTCGGGCACCGGGTAGTTGTCCGCGGTGATCGAGTCGGTCAGCTCGTGGACGAAGGCGTCCTTGTCGAAGCCGAAGCGCTCCAGCGCGTACTCCACGCACTTCTGCAGCAGCTCGATCCCGGGCAGGTCCGGGTGCTGCCGTACGAACGCGTCGAAGCGGTCGCCGGAGCCCTTCAGCTCCGGCATGCCGCCGAGGTCGTCGGCCGTCCACACCCGGCGGGACTCGGCCAGGGCGAAGTAGCCGAGCGCGTAGAACGCCTCGCGGGGGCCCGTGGCCACCCAGTTGGGGTTGCCGCGGCCGGCGTTGAGCATCTGGACCGACGACTTGTCCTTCTGGCCCGGCTCGTGCTTCTGGACCTCCTCGGCGAGCTGGATGAACTTGTCCTTCAGCTCGAACGGCGAGAGCTGGGCGAGACGGTGGATCTCGTCGCGGCTGAACGTGGTCTTCGGCATGCGGTCCGTCCTTCGGGAGTGCGGGTGCTGGGGTCAGTGCTGGAGGATGACGATCACGGCGCCCCAGATGGTCAGCAGCACGTTGCCGACGGCGTACGGGACCGTGTAGCCGAGCGTGGGGATCTGGGACCGGGACGCCTCGTTGATCGCGCCGATCGCCGCCGTGGTGGTCTGGCCGCCCGCCAGTACGCCCATCAGGATCGGGAAGCGGATCCTCTGGACGTAGTGGCCGACGACGAAGCCCACCACCAGCGGGATCAGGGTGGCCACCGCGCCGAACAGCAGCAGGCCCCAGCCGGCCTCGGAGAGGCCGGAGGTGAAGCTGGGCCCGGCGTTGATGCCGACCACCGCCACGAACAGGCACAGGCCCAGGGTGTCCATGAACCACTGCGCGCCCGGCGGGACGTTGCCGTACGTCGGATACTTGCCGCGGATCCAGCCGAAGACCAGACCCATGATCAGCGCGCCGCCCGAGGTGGACAGCGAGATCGGCACCCCGGAGACGGTGAGGGCCGGGATGCCGAGGCAGCCGCCGAGGAAGATGCCGAGGCCGACCCAGACCATGTCCGTGGCGAAACTGGTGGGCACCGGCTTGCCGATCTCCCGCGCGGCCGGATCGACGAGGCGCTTCGGGCCGGTCAGGACGAGCGTGTCGCCGCGCTCCAGCCCGGTGGACAGCCGGTACGGGAACTCGGAGCCGGAGCGGTAGAGCTTGTCGACGTACACGCCGACCATGAACGGCTCGCGCCGCAGGTCACCGATGGTCTTGCCGAGCTGGGCCTTCTCCGAGGCGACGACGTGCAGCGACTCGGTCCGGTAGCCGAGGAGTTCGACGTCGTCCGTCTCGGGCCCGATGTGCGTACGGGCGTCGAAGTCGACCAGGTCGTGCCGCAGCGCCGAGACGGCGAGCACGTCGCCCTCGCGGACCGCCGTCTGCTGTGTGTGGTCGATGACCTTCCCGTCCCGGCGTACCTGGGTGATGTAGACGCGGCGGCCCAGCTCCTGCTGCTGGTGCTCGAAGTCGTCGATGGTCCGGCCGACGAGGTCGGGCCGCTGCACCGTGAACGCCCGCAGCACCACCTCGTAGTAGCCCTCGCCGAGGTCCGGGTCCTCCTGGCGCGCGTCCAGCTCCTTGGCCAGCTGGGCGCTCTCGGCGGCCAGGTCCTTGCGGTACAGGCGCGGGAGGATGTTGGCGAGCAGGATCGCGCACAGGATGGTGCCGAGCGGATACGTCACCGCGTAGCCGATGGGGACCAGGTTCTCCTCGGTCTTCAGCTGGTCCGCGGTGTAGCCGGGCAGGCTGCCGATGGCGTCCTGGGCGACACCGATGACCGCCGACTGGGTCAGCGCGCCGCCGAGCAGACCGGCGGACAGCCCGGGGCCGTACCCGAGCATCGCGGAGAAGCCCCAGCACACCAGGAGGCCGGTCACGCAGACGACGACCGCGTTGACCACCTGCGGCAGGCCGTCCTTCTTCAGGCCCCGGAAGAACTGCGGGCCGACCCGGTAGCCGAGGGCGAACAGGAACATGATGAAGAACAGGCTCTTGACCGTGCCGTTGATCTCGACCTTGAACTGGGCGCCGAGGAAGAGCCCGACGATCAGACAGCCGGTGACCGCGCCGAGCGCGATCGCCTTGTAGCGGATCTTCCCGACCAGGAAGCCGAGGGCGACGGTGACGAACACCAGCAGCTCGGGATACGGCTGGAAGATGTTCCGGTTGAGGAAGTCGATCACGTACGCCTCCGCTCAGTTGCCGAGGATGCCGACGAGCACCGGACCGGTGAGGGGCAGCAGGAAGTTCGAGATGGTGTAGGTGATCGTGTAGCCGAGCAGCGGCACGGTGGACTGGGCGACCTGGCTGATCGCGGTGATGGACGGGGTGGAGCACTGCTGGCCCGCGATGGCGCCGATGAGCAGCGGTTTCTCGATCCTCAGCAGCTTCAGGCCGACGAACAGCGAGATGGTCGCCGGGATCAGCACCATGGCGATGCCGGCGAACGGCAGCAGCGCGCCGTACTCCTGCAGCAGGGGCCACGCCTGCGGGCCGGAGGTCAGGCCCGTACAGGCGATGAACACCGCCAGGCCCAGGTCCTTCAGGGTGGTCGCGGCCTGGGTGGGGAAGGCGCCGAAGGTCTGGCGCAGGGAGCGGAACCAGCCGAAGACCAGGCCGGAGATCAGACAGCCGCCGCCGGTGCCCAGGGAGAGCGGGATGTCGCCGAAGCGCACGACGATCTGGCCGAGCAGCGAGCCGGCGACGATGCCCAGGCCCAGATAGATGAAGTCGGTGGCGTCGTTCTTGACCACCGCGCCGATCTTCTGCACCAGCCGGCCGAGCCCGGAGCGGGCGCCGACCAGGGTGAGTACGTCGCCGCGCGCCAGGACCGTCTCGCCGGAGGCGGGCAGGTGCTGTTCGTTGCGGACGACCTCGGTGACGTACACCCCGGCCTGCCCGAACTCCGGGTGCTCCGCGCGCATCTGGTCGATGGTCAGCCCGGCGGTCGCCTTCTCCGTCACCGCGACCTGCTGGGTGGTCAGCGGGGTCTCCACGCCGGGGATGCCTGCCGTCTCCGGGCCCAGATGGCGGCCGGCGTCGATCACCTCGGCCCGCCGGCCCACGACCAGCACCAGGTCGGAGAGGGTGAGCTCCAGCCCGGGATCCGGGGTGAGCATCCTGCTGCCGCGTTTCACGGCCTCGACGGTGACGAGGCTCTTCGCCTTCTGCTGCAGCGCGCCGACCGTCAGCCCGTCGCCCCCGGTCACCAGGTACGTGCGGCTGACCATGGACGGCAGCGAGGGGAGTTCGTCGGCCTCCAGCGAGCCCTTCCCCCCGCGCATCTTCAGCCACAGCTCGTGGGACGCGTCGCGCAGGTTGATGCGCAGCATCATCGGCATGAACTGGCTGGTGTACAGCACGATCGTGATCAGGCCGAAGAGATAGCAGA
The DNA here is from genome assembly GCF_040680895.1 of Streptomyces sp. NPDC051940. Taxonomy (NCBI): domain Bacteria; kingdom Bacillati; phylum Actinomycetota; class Actinomycetes; order Kitasatosporales; family Streptomycetaceae; genus Streptomyces; species Streptomyces sp. NPDC051940. The sequence goes on from NZ_JBFAXR010000033.1 coordinate 66,146, forward strand.
CCGTGTACGCGGTGGCCACGTTGCCCTGGTACTCGGAGATCTGGTCCGCGGTCAGGCCGTCCAGTTTGCCGATGGCCTCCGTCGCCGTACCGACGACCGCGGACTCGGTGGCGGCGCCGGCCAGGATGCCCGAGGCGGTGCCGACGTCCAGGTCGAACGCCTTGGCCAGGCCGAGCGCGATGCCCACCACGCAGACCAGCTCGATCAGGCAGAGCACGCCGAAGCGCAGGCCCTTGCGGTTGAGGTTGGCGAAGAACTGCGGTCCGGCCATATAGCCGAGGGCGAAGATGAAGATCGCGAAGAACACCGTCTTCACGTCCTCGTCGATCTCGACCTTGGTCCAGGCGCCCAGCAACAGGGCGACGATGAGGGTGCCGGCGATACCGCCCAGCTGGATGGGGCCGACGCGGAGCTTCCCCAAGAGGTAGCCGGCCGCGAGACAGAGGAAGAGCGCGAGCTCGGGATTGTCCTTGATGACACCCACTGACACCTCGGGGGACGGAACGGCCTCACCACCGGCGGTGAGCGGACGCACTGCGGAGCGGACGTTGCTGAGGTCAGCCTTCGGCAACGGCCCGGGGACCACCATGCGGGTGGGCCGTACGGGTGAGTCCTCGCCTCCCGGGGCGCCCTGCGCATCGGATGAACCGGGCCTCTGGTCAAGCCCCGTGCGCCCCTCTACCCTCGGTCACACGGGCAAGCGCTTACGTTCCCCCGCGCATAAGCCCCGCACTCCCCTGCGTTCACCTGGCTCCTCCACCGTGTCCGTTGCCTCATCGCACCTTGGCCCGGATGGAAGGACTGCACCAGATGCAGCCGACTTCAGGCCGCGGATGGCTCATAGCCGTCACCGCGGCCGCCACACTGCTCGCCGGCAACCTCACGCCGGCGGCCTTCGCGGACTCGGAGCTGGGTAAACCCAGCCCCCCGACCGCCGGTTCACCGCCCACACTCCAGCCCGCGGACGACTCCTACCTCGAAGGAACCGTCAAGGCGGCCGCCGCCCCGACCACCGCCGGGGACAGCGTCACCGAACTCGCCGTGGACGGCACGCCCGTCGACGCCACCCGGACGGTGGGCGTCTCGCGGCTCCGCTTCGACGTGGGCTCCAACTCCACCGAGGCCGTGTACCACAGCTATGTCCGGGTCAACGGCGACTACCGGATCGACATCGGCGACTTCGTCAACGAGCGGGCGACGCTCGAGATCCCGAACGAGCACCTCGTCCAGGGCGAGAACACCGTCGAGATCGTCGTCGGTGCCGTCACCACCTCCTGCGGCTCCAACTACGACGACTTCGTCCTCTCCGACGTCGGCCTGGAGCTGCTCGGCGAGGTCGCGGACGGCGAGGACAACCCGTACACCTTCTCGTTCGGCGACGGCAGCTGCGGTACGAACACCAGCCTGCTGAAGGAAGCCACCCTGAAGTTCTACGTCCAGGGCGACCCGCAGGGCACCACGGGCCTGACCGGGGACCTGGACACCACCGAGCTGGCCAACGGCCCGCACACGCTCAGCACCCGCACCGTCTCGGGTCAGACGGTCACGCACGACGTGACCGTGAACAACGCGCCGCCGGGGGCACCCCGGCTGCTGCCCAAGGACGGCACCCTGGTCCGCGGCGACCAGTCCGTCTTCGCGACCGCGCCCGCCGGCGACACCGACGCCGGGGTGCGCGCGCTGACCGTGGACGGCTCCGCGCCCCCCGCGAAGGCCACCCTGGGCCACGGCGCCGCGCTGCTCTCCTTCGACGTCGGTGACAACTCCATCGACGACCGGTTCGACAACTACCTGCTGGTCAACGGCAAGCGCGTCGACCTCGGCGGCACCTGGGTGAGCCAGCGCGTGACGATCGCCGTCCCGGCCCGCTTCCTGGTCCCCGGCGACAACACGGTCAAGGTCGTGACCGGCGACTTCGGCGAGTCCTGCGGCGCCAACCGCGACGACTTCACCATCGCGAACCTGGAGCTGACCCTCGAGGGCGCCCCCGCGACCGGCCACGACATCCAGCCGTCGTACGTCATGGGCGACGGCGCCTGCGGCAGCAGCACCACCGCGCTGCGCGAGGCCGCGCTGCGCTACACCCTCGACGGCCCGGCGATGCGCGTGGAGCCGACGCTGGGCTCCGGCAACGCCACGCTCAGCTTCACCGTGGGCAGCAACTCCATCGAGGCCCGCTACCAGAGCTATATGCTGGTCAACGGCCAGAAGGTGGTGCTCGACGGCGACTTCGTCAGCCGCCGGGTCGACTTCACCTTCCCCGACGAGTACCTGGTCCCCGGCTGGAACACGATCGACTTCGTCGCCGGTACGTTCCCGACGTCCTGCGGCGCCAACCGGGACGACTTCGCGCTCTCGGACATCGTGCTGAGGCCCGCCGAGGGCACCGCGGCCGGCCGCATGGTCAAGAACTCCTACAGCTTCGGCGACGGAAACTGCGGCAGCAGCGTCAACCCGCTCACCGAGATCGACCTGGAGTTCGTCGTCGACGCGCCCGAGCGCGGTCTGCGCGCCGACGTCGACACGACGGCCCTCGCCGACGGCAAGCACACCCTGGCCGCCGTCTCGCGCAGCGACAAGACCGCCACCCGCGAGTTGTTCACCGACAACACCGCGCCGAAGGTCGCCACCAGCGTCCCGGCCGCGGGGCAGCGGATCACCGCGAACGTCGTGCTGGACGTGCGGATGGAGGACCGCTCCGGCGTCGTCTCCGGCCCGGACGTCAAGCTGGACGGCAAGGCGATCAGCCTGGGCGAGCCGGTGGGCCCCGGCCTGAAGGCCGGTACGCACACGCTGGCCGTGACCGCCGCCGACGGCCTCGGCAACACCGCGACGCGCACCGTCGAGTTCGAGTCCGCGGGCATCCCCGACGCCCCGGCCGAGCTGTCCCCGCCGTTGGGCGCCACCGACGTGGGCGGCTCCGCCACGCTCTCGGCGAGGGTCGCCGAGCCGGACGACGGCAAGGTCAGGGCGACGTTCTCGGAGGCCGAGATCCTCACCCCGAACCAGGTCTACCAGGGCACCACGACCGCTCTGCCGACCACGCTGCGCGTCCCGGGGGAGAAGCTCGTCGCGACCGACGCGCTCGGCCCGGCGGACGGCAGGACACTTGACGCCCCCGCCGGCCAGGAGATCACGTACCAGCGCTACGACGTCCAGGTCGAGGGCCACGTCGACGCCCCGGTGCTGCGCTGGCAGGGCTCCATCGACCCGGAGCGGCTGGCGGGGCTCCGCGCCTGGAACCTGCGGACGAAGAAGTGGGACCTGCTGACCAGCTCCCGCGGCGCCGCCGGGGGCGACACCACCCTGACGGCCGTCGTCGGCGCCGACCACATCGACGTGCAGCAGGTGCACGTGCTGGTGACGGGTGAGGACCCGTTCGCCGACGACATCGAGCCCGGCGACCCGAACCGCTTCGCCGACCCCGACTCCTACGACTTCTCCCTGGTCCACTTCACCGACACCCAGTACCTCTCCGAGGGCGCGGTGGAGCAGGAGACGGCCGAGGAGCGCGCGGTGTGGGAGTCGGCGTACGCCGAGATCCCCGAGTGGATCCGGGCGAACAAGGACGAGCGGAGGATCAGTTACGTCGCGCACACCGGCGACATCATCGAGAACAACATCCGCAAGCCCACGACCGACGAGATGCGCGAGCAGATCAGGGGCGAGTTCGAGGTCTCCTCGAAGGCGCAGCAGGTCCTCGACGACGCGGGCGTCCCGAACGGCGTGATCGCCGGCAACCACGACAACCAGTCCGGTACGGAGACCGGCCCGGAGGCGGCGTACAACACGTACTACGGCCCCGGCCGCTACGAGAGTGCCGCCAAGGGCTGGGAGCACGCCTCCTACGGCGGGGCGTGGAAGCCAGGCGACAACCAGAACCACTACGACCTGTTCTCGGCCGGCGGCCTGGACTTCGTGGTGGTGGGCCTGTCGTACGGCGTCACGCGCGAGGAGGCCGAATGGGCCGACTCGGTCTTCAAGCGCTACCCCGACCGCAACGGCATCCTGCTGTCGCACGACTACCTCGTGCCCAGCGCCAGCCCGGACGGACGGGGCGCCGCGTTCTCCGCGCCCGACGGCTCGATGCTCTACAAGACGGTGGTGGAGAAGAACCCCAACGTGTTCCTGATCCTCGCCGGACACGAGCACGGGGTGGGCACCAACGTGAAGCCGAAGGTGGGCCAGGTCGGCAAGGGCGTGGTCGAGCTGCTCGCCGACTACCAGTTCTACACGGTGTCGGCGGACCGCCTCGGCCTCACGGAGGTCGGCGGCTACCAGCCGGACGACCAGCTGCAGTTCGGCGCGAGCTTCTTCCGGATGCTGCAGTTCGACGTGGACCGCTCCGAGCTGACGGTGGACACCTACTCGCCGCTGCTGGACAACTTCGGGGCGGGGGAGTTCGACCCGCTGCGCCGGTACGACGGGCGTGAGGACAACATGGTGCTGCCGGTCGACCTGACGACCCGTACCACCACCTTCCGCACGGACTCGCTCGCGCTGTACAACCCGACGGGCACCATCGGCACCGCCACGGTGGACTCCGGCGGCACGGCGTCGGTGCGGTGGGACGGTCTCAAGCCGGGCACCGGGTACGCCTGGTTCGTCACCGCGCGCTCCGCGGGCGGCGGCGTGACCGCCTCCGAGCCGAGCGTCTTCGTCACGAAGGACGAGCGGGGCCGCCCCGGCGCCTTCGACGAGTCGTCACCGCTCTACCCCTGGTTCGACCGCTCCTGACACCCGCCGGGCGGCCGCCCCCCCC